>JBAXBF010000099.1:0-10084 GCA_037142095.1 Chloroflexota bacterium | reverse complement strand
GTTCACCCGCCGCGTGGTGGGGTCAAGCGTCGCAAAGAGCTTGTCGGCAACGTACACATCGGATCCCGCCAAACGGTTGAGCAGGGTGGACTTACCGGCATTGGTATAACCCACCACCGCCACCACGGGCACACCGGTCTGGCGGCGGTGGACACGATGACGATGACGGTGCGAACGGACTTTTTCCAGTTCCTGTTTAAGGTGGTCAATGCGCCGGCGTATCTCACGGCGGTCAACTTCAAGCTGCGTCTCGCCGGGACCGCGCAAACCGACTCCACCCACGCTGCCGGTGCGCCCGCCGCCTCCGCCAGCCTGGCGGGCAAGATGCGTCCAGGCACCGGTCAGGCGCGGCAGACGGTATTCATACTGCGCCAGTTCGACCTGTAGTGCGCCTTCACTGGTGTGAGCATGTTGAGAAAAGATATCCAGGATCAATGCGGTGCGGTCGATGACACGCACTTTGAGCCCGAATATTTTTTCCAACTCACGCTGGTGACGCGGAGATAGTTCCTCGTCAAAAAGGATAATGTCTGCCTGCACTTCTTCAACCAGGATGCTCAGCTCTTCGATCTTACCGCTACCAATAAACGTCTTGGCATGCGGTCTATCCAGGCGTTGGGTGAGCATCCCGACAACCTCGATGCCTGCCGTATCGGACAGTAAAGCCAATTCACTCAACGAATCATCCAGAGTCAGCAGGTTAGAGCTAGATGTAAATTCTACACCTACCAGAAAAGCTCTTTCGCGCGACCGGGTAGTGGGTTCAGATATTTTTTTTGACATAAGTTTTTAGGTCTATTTATCCTTCAGCCAGGCAAAAACAACATCTCCGACCACCTTTAGACTTTGCGGAGAAACCTTATCCAAGGTATCGGTAGTCGTGTGCCAGGCAGGATAATCAAAATCGATGATGTCCACGGCTGGAATGCCTTTCTGAAGAAATGGGGTATGATCATCCAGAAGCGAATATTTCGGCTTAGGAATGAACACCGTCTGGTAACCCAGTGCAGCAGCTTTATCCCAGATTTGCTGGTTGAGCGCGGGGGTAGAATTCATTTCCTGATAAATATTTAAATCTTTATCGCCAATCATATCCAGAATGACAACAGCATCCGGTTTTCTGGTAAGCGAATCAGCGAATGCGCGTGATCCCAGCAACCAATCCCAGCCTTCAATACCGCCGTTATCCTCGGCATCAAAGAAAACCAACCAGACTTCTTTATGAAAATTTCTCGGCAGGATACGCGCTAATTCAAGCAAGACCGCCACCCCAGAAGCGCCATCATTCGCCCCAAGAACAGGCTGCTGGCGTTTAGTTGGGTCAGGATCTTTATCGGCTACCAACCGTGAATCATAATGTGCGCCCAGAATTACCCAAGACGGCTGCTGTGCCAGCGGCGTACGAACATCCTGCAGGGGAGCGCCGCGTTTTGCAATCACGTTTTGGATTGCATGTCCCATCAAGGTTGTCTTCTGCAATTCGACTTGCCAGCCAGCTATTTTTAGATCGGAGATAAGCCACTCTACCGTGCGGATGTGCGCCTGGGAATCAGGAATGCGCGCTCCAGAATTGACTTGCACTTGTACATCGCGAAAGGCACGCTGCTCATCGAAAGTGACCGGTGCACTACCCCCGGATGCGGATTGGATAAAATTAAGACTCCCCTTGGCAATAAACAACACGATAATGATGAGAATCGCAGCCCTGATGATTGGGTTTCTCTTGGGTGGTGATGGTTGAGCTTCAGTCATTATGATTGGATGCGTTATCGCTACCCCTTCCTTCTACTTCTTCGATGGCTTCCAGCGGCGTTGCTCCCCCAAAAATAACGCGCATCAATCCCACCAGATAATGATCCATGGTCTGCACTGCCGGGTAAATGGCATTCCGGATGAAAGGCGGGACGAGCGGCTGTGTTTCAAAATCCAGGCTGCTTTTGTAACGCACTTCTCCATCGGCATAGTCCATTTCCAAATTGCCGATGCGCAAACCGTAGTTGGCACGCGTGATAAACTCAGCCACGTCTTGGCGCACTTCTTCATTCGCTTTTACCGGAGCGATTGCATAGAAAACGAACTGTTCAAGATCGGCGCGGATCTGGGCATAACAGCGAATGTCGCCGTTTTTGCCGCTGTAGACCATACCATAGATATATTTTTCATCGAGGCGGTGTGGATGCCAACCGTCTTCGTCGAGAAATCTACCCAGGGTTTCGAATGCCTGCAGGGCGTTGAGGTTTTCACTCTGTGGATCTCTTTCGACCTCGTTTGGGTTATCTCCAGATGATGAATTACTCATGTTCGTTGCCTCCTACCCCTATTATAGCACACAGTATCTATGAATAGTCAAAAACAAAGATGGGATCAATCATAATCTGTTCCGTTAATTTGAAATCAAGACTAACGCTAGTCCAACCATGAGCAGACATTCCCATTACACCCATCGATAATGGAATGTGCCAAAATATACGAATAGTGATAAATGTGTAAAAATTCCCCAATCCGTGATATGATGGATATAACGTCTAAACAACGGGAGAGTAACACCCCTCGCAAAGAGCCATTGAGTATTTCCAGGCGGCGAGGGTTTATATCATGGAAATAACCAATGAGGAAAAGATGCTGATCAGATATTCATGCAAGGATATGGGTTTAAACTGCTACTTTGTGGTGAAGGGTGAGACGGTGGAAGAGGTAACAAAGAAGGCGCTGGAACACGTGCTGGAAAAGCACGCGGATGATTTTAATAGTACCCAAACACCGGCGGAGATCTCACAAATGGAGCAGGCATTGACGCGTTCCACACGAGTTGTGACAGGGTAATTTAGACGTCTGTTATAATTCGTTTATAGTCAATGGAAAAAACGCTATTTGATAGCTTTCTGTCAATATGGTATGAATTAGAGTTAGAAATCTTCTAAAGACAGGTGCATGAGAAACCCATGGATATTTTATCCTCTCTTTTATCTTCTCTTCAGTTCATCGGACCAATACAGATCTTACGTTCCTTACGCTACTCCAACCGCCGGGACAACCTGGAACGGGACTTTGTCAGGCATATCGATGGTAAGGCAGATTCCCCAGGGTTGGTCCAATCCTTCGAAGCCGTGGATAACGAAGGCTTGTTTCGATTTGCTGACCATCTATTGAAGATTCGTTTTCTGGCTGTCGATCTGGCACGGATCACATGGGAACCGGGTTTAATGCCGCTTCCATATACAATTGCCCAACAAACATGGGAAGCAACACCCGTTCAGACGGACGAAACAAAGGAAGGATGGGATCTGAAAACGGAGAAACTCCACCTTCAGGTTAAGCATAACGGAGACATCCATTTCTACACACCTCAGGGAGAATTCCTTACCCGCTTCTTCGTTCCCACTTTTCAAGGCGACGGCTGGCAGCAACGAACATCTCTGGAGAAAGAGGAATGTATCTACGGACTGGGCGAACGGGCAGCACGCCTGAACCGACGTGGAAAAACGTATCGGATTTGGAACAGCGATCCCGAAGGCAAATATGGCGTAGAAAACGACCCGCTATACACTTGTATCCCCGTTTATTCAGGGCAGCACACGAACGGTTCGTATCTCGTGTTTCATGAAAATTCACACGATAGCACCCTATCCATTGGTGATGAGACAAAGATGTCTTGTACTGGCGGCGCTCTGCGATATTATTTCATCGCTGGATCGATTAAGCAAACTTTACAGCGTTATACCGAATTGACCGGGCGTCCGCCCATACCGCCGCGCTGGGCATTAGGTTACCACCAATCGCGCTGGGGCTATAAAAGCGAACAAGACGTCCGCCGCGTAGCTCAAGGTTTTGAGGATCATAACCTGCCATTGAGCGCTATTCATTTAGATATCGATTATATGCGCGGTTACCGTTTATTCACGATTCACCCAGATCGGTTCCCCAATATGCCCACCCTCGTTAAAGATATGAAAAAACAGGACATCCAGCTTGTGCCCATCGTGGATGTTGGAATCAAAATCGATTCACAATATTCGGTCTATAACGAAGGTAAACAAGAGGATGTATTCTGTAAACTGCCAGACGGCAGCCAGATGCAGGCACCCGTCTGGCCTGGATGGTGTGTTTTTCCCGATTTCACCAAGCCTGCTGCGCGCTCGTGGTGGGGAAATCAGTATAAAGCTTTCGTCGAAGCTGGCTTTTCCGGTTTCTGGCATGACATGAACGAGCCGGCAGCCTTTGCAGGCTGGGGAGAATTCAGCGTTCCCCACATAACCCGCCATGATTTCGATGGGCGCGGAGGGAGTCACCAAGAAGCGCATAACTTATACGCCTTTCTGGAAAATAAAGCCACCTTCGAGACACTGCGCCAGCTTTCTCCCCAAAAACGTCCATGGATAGTAAGCCGTTCAGGTTGGGCAGGTTCAGGACATTATTCCTGGATATGGACTGGGGATGTCAATGGAACTTGGGAAATGCTCCGCCGCACCGTTGCCATCCTGCTGGGATTAAGCTTATCTGGCGTATTTTATGTTGGTTCTGATACGGGTGGTTTCAGTGCACACCCTGATGCTGAACTATACACGCGCTGGTTCCAGATGTCAGCCTTCACACCCTTCTTCCGCACCCACTGTGCAACCAATCTACCGCCACGTGAACCCTGGACATACGGTAAACCGACATTAGAGATTCTCCGAGACTACTTGAATCTGCGCTATCAATTGATGCCATATCTTTACACCCTCGCCTGGCAGGCAAGCCAGGAAGGGAAGCCATTGATACGCCCTCTGTTTTGGGAAGATCCGCAAGACACCAGTTTATGGGAAAACGAAGATGCTTTCCTATTAGGAGACTCACTCCTCGTTGCACCCATACTGGATTTAGGAAAATCAGAACGTGATGTCCATTTACCCAAAGGAAATTGGTTTGACTTCTGGGATGACCATTTATACACTGGATCACAAAAAGTGGTTGTTTCCGCTCCCATCGAAAGGATTCCGCTTTTTGTCAAAGCAGGCACCGTTTTGCCGCTGGAAAAAGGAGGCAAACTTGAACTGCATGTTTATTCTTTGCCCGGACAAAATGAATATGCTTATGCGCTTTATAGCGATGCTGGAGACGGCTATGGAGAGGAACGCCTAGACCATTTTGTCATTCGGCGCAATCAAGATGGAATCTATTCTTGGAACCAGGAAAGTGAGGGAGAATTCCCTTTCCCATATAAAGAGATCGAATTAATCATCCACGCTTAACCGGGGCGCACCCGTTGAGCCTCGAAAACATTGGTAATGTTGGCGATACGGTTCAGTACGCGGCGCAATTCTGACACGGCATGGATATCAAGGACCATATCGAAAACAGCGATATTGTCCTTGATTTTAACACCGACTGAAGTCAGGTTAAGCCCTTCAGTATCGATAATTGTGGAAATATCGCGCATCAGTCCTTTGCGATCAAAGGCTTTGACCCGCACAGGAACGGAAAAAGTGCTTTTTATTTCACCCCAAGAGACTTGAATGAGACGGTCACGATCATGCGTGTTGAGGATGTTTGGGCAGTCAGTGCGGTGAATCGTTACCCCTTTTCCGCGGGTAATGAATCCGACAATCTCATCCCCTGGAGCCGGTTTACAGCATTTGGCGACATTGGTCAGCATACCTTTCAGACCAACGATGGTTACACTGTCGGTGGTGGCTGGCTCCATATCGGCAGAGAATTTTACCGTCTCAATCTCGATTTCCTCTTTTTCTTCCTGCTCGCCGATACTGAGAAGGTTGACGATTCTGCCAGTAGTCATATCACCACAGCCGATGGAAAAATGCAATTCATCGGGATTGGGATAACCAAGCTTATGTGCCAATTCTTCAATATTAAGCGCAGTCATGCTCAAACGGCGGAGCTCTCGTTCCAAAATATTCTTCCCAGAAGAGATATTCTGTTCACGAGCCTGCTCTTTAAACCAATGGCGAATTTTCGATTTAGCACGCTGCGTATTTACCAATCCTAATTCAGGGTTGAGCCAATCACGGCTAGGACCACCCCGTTTGGTTGGCAAAATTTCAACTTTATCGCCAGTTTGGAGTTTATAGTCCAGGGAAACAAGTTTCCCATTTACTCTTCCACCGCGACAGCGATGTCCGATATCCGTATGAATTTGGTAGGCAAAGTCGATCGGTGTTGCGCCAGCCGGCAGATCAATTGGATCTCCCTTCGGGGTGAACACGTAGACCCGCTCAGGGAAGACATCCGTCTTAACTCCATCCACGAATTCACGTGCATCTTCAACTTCCTGGCGCCATTCCATAAGCGAACGCAGATTCTTGATCATCTCGTCCAGTTTGGCATCCGGCATTGTATCTTCCTTATAGCGCCAATGTGCCGCAATCCCCTGTTCTGCCTCTTTGTGCATCTCCGATGTCCGAATTTGAAATTCCACGGTTTTTCCATCATCATAGACGACAGCGGTATGCAGAGAACGATAGTTATTTCCTTTCGGGGCTGAGATATAGTCGTCAAATTCACCCGGGATTGGATGCCAGTTTGTATGAATAACACCCAAAGCAGTGTAACAATCCATGGTATTATCGACCAGTAAACGGATGCCGCGCACATCACTCAGCATCTCAAAAGGCAACCCTTTGCGCATCATTTTATTGAATATGGAATAAATGTGTTTAGGGCGTCCGCTTACTTTCACTCTAATGCCCGCTTCACGCAACACTTTTTCTACATGGCGCGTGATGATCTGGATTTCCTTCTCGCGCATCTTAAGTTTCTTTGCCAGGGCAGCCGTGATATCTATATATCTTTCGGGTTGAGTGTATCGGAAGGCAAGGTCTTCCAATTCCCACTTCATCTGCCAGATACCGAGACGATTTGCCAATGGGGCAAAAATGTCCATCGTTTCTTGAGCAATACGACGCTGTTTCTGAGCCGGTAAATGTTCCAGCGTGCGCATGTTGTGAAGTCTATCCGCCAATTTAATCATGATGACCTCTGGCAAGTCTGTCATTGCCAGAAGGGTTTTTCTGAGCGTTTCAGATTTAGCATCATACTGGCGCCCGCGCATCATTTGTACAGCCTCTGTATCGGGATCAGGTACGCCGCGTCGTTCAGCAACCTGGCGAGCTTGTTCATCGTCCTGTTCTTCTTTCTTCGTTTGATCACCCCGATAAACGCGCGGTAGTCCGGTCAGTTTGGTAACTCCGTCCACCAGCTTAGCAACCAGGTCACCAAAATTCTGACGAATATAGTCCAGGGTTATTGTCGTATCTTCTACAGTATCATGCAGCAGTCCGGCAACAATAATATGGGGGGGGGGTATGAATTTTTCCACCAAAATCGTGGCAACTGCAATACAATGAGTTACATAGGGTTCACCGGAGGCGCGCGTTTGGCCACTGTGAGATTCCTCAGCAACCTTATAGGCGCGTAATATCAACTCCCGATCAGCCGACGAATATACGTCTGGCAATTTCTTCATGAACTCATCAATTAGCATGACGCCCTTCTATAACTATAGTATAAACTATCTTTTGGTTTTAATGGTAGAAGCGAATTGCTTCATAAATAAAGGTAACTATAAAGAGATACGTTGCCTCAAAAAAGATGTTACCTTACGACTGAACTTACCCCGAAGAAATGGGGGAAAGTGTACTTTTGGGTTAGTACACAATGTTGAAGAATGAGTATAGTGTATGAAATATCTTGATGCATAGCAAATTCTTCACCAATTAAGAGGTGACGGAAGGGTAAGTAGGATGAGATTAAAATCATATCCTACTTCGGATGGCTTTTTATCGAGCACTTTCAGTAATTTCAGACTATATTCTTCACCTGCGTTGAGTGAATAACCCTTTTTATCATTTTACTAACCAACGATATATTTGAGATTTTTCTGATAATAATGTGATATTTTGTTGTGGGGAATAACCATTTACATCAAATGACAGATTTAGCTGCTCTTTTAAATCTTTGATAACCCAACTCCCCTCTTTATGTGGATCGATATATACAAAGATAGTTTCGGAATAAGGTGTGGCTTTATCAGCATATATTAATCTTATTCCGGATTCTAAGAGTTGAGGATTAGGCAAAAAGGAACCCCTATTAATGACAGCAGCTTTTACTGTGCTATTGTTATATAATGACATTAGTCCGCAGTTTACTTCCCATTGATACGATAATGGTGGACGGTATAACGGTTTAATGTTTTTCCTCCTCGGGATGACTATGGTTACCAAAGTGTGATCCTTAATACCAGGTAGTAAGGTAAATAATTCATTCCAAACATATTTTTGCTCATTCCAATTCCTTTGACTTTCCAATTGAACGCAATATTGAGCAAATAAACCTGATAATAAAAATGGTACGAGCAACGCGAATGTTATCATGCGTGTTTGGGGAAGCGATGTGGATATTAATACAGCCAAAATAGCGAGTAATGACACGAGAACGATTGACGCACCTGGAATAGCATAAAGATTTACACGTGAACTTATGATCTCCAGTCTTGGCTCTGATAATATTATTACGGGTATATAACCTGCAGCCCAAATTATCATACCATTCACAAGTAAAATAGCTAAATATTTTATCTTATTTTTCTTTTGCTCCCATTTCAAAGATTGTATTGGCTGCTTGAAAAAGTATTTACAGATCCACCAACTTGAGATTCCTAAAAGCACCATTAAGCTGACCAATCCCAATAAGTATCTTTGAGAGGATATAGCCAAATATGGGCTAATTGTATCAATCCAACCTGTTGAAAAAACCATGATGCCCATCATAAATCGAGCAATAATGAGTGCAGGTGTCCATTCCAATCTGTCAATATAAAGGTCTTGAACACCAAAATGAGCCGGTTGAATTACAAACCGCCAGATAATAAACAGAATACCAATTAATAATACAGCCAATAATTGTATTCTTCGCCAAAGAGATGCTTCTTTATTGAAAATAGCTAAAAGACAGGGCGCTGCCATCGCAAGTCCAGCTTGTCCTTCATACCCAAGTAGTGGAAGAGATATTCCTAAAAGAATAAATATATATCTCCACCATCCACCCTTATTAAGGTATTCAATACTTACCAGAAGCACAAATAATAAACATAGCATCGTTGTATGTATAGCGGGGAACATGGTTAACCATGTTCTAGAGGAGTCAACAGGAAAAATCAAATAAATTAGTGCTATGGGAAAAGCCACCCAAGATAACTGTGGTATTATTCTTAACAGGATTATGTAGACTAGCACTGATGAAATAAACAACGTAACTGTATTCATCCAATAAAAAAGGATCAGATTCAAATCAAATACTCTAATGGGTATTGAAAATAATATCAATGAAAAGGGTCTATGATCTGACCAATTTATTCTTGGCATAACGTTAAAAATCCTGCGGGAAATGAATTGACACCAATCATCAGAAAATAATCGCGGTGAATCAAAAATGCCAAAACAAAGAATAGAGACGATAAATAGGATAACTATAGCTATAATATGATGAATGTATGGTATTTGCTTTAGTTTTTTGTAAATATCCTTAATATTTGACATATTACTCCTTAATATATTAAGAGAACTGTTCTTGAATAATATAATTTGATACGAATTTCTTATAAGATGCCAGACTTTCATTGATTGAATAGTCCACATGCAAGAAATTCATAACCGAGGATGATATTTTTGTGTTATAACACATGTTCCTGTATCCCTATTTTACAATTTTCAAGATAGTAAGCATTGTTATATCTATGGGATAATTAGTTACGAACAAATCTCCGAAATGGATAAGTCGATGTTCGCAGCAATTATATTACACATTACGATGTAGATGACAACCCCATATCGCCTTATATAAAGCCAAATGCCTCAAAAGAAAATGTTACCTAATGATTTCATCCTTTTTCAAGAATAAGATAATTATGAACTTTCCCCCATTTCCTAGACAGAAATGTAAGGAGATAATTGATAATTAGCTTCGAATTCAGCCGGTGAAAAATATCCCAAAGATGAATGAAGCCTGACAGTATTATAAAACCCTTCAATGTAACAATACCTTCGCCAATTAAGGACTAGCGGAAGGCTGAAAAACTGGGTGAATA
>JBAXBF010000098.1:0-10173 GCA_037142095.1 Chloroflexota bacterium | reverse complement strand
ACGCAAAGACGCAAAGAAGAAAGCTCTTCCTTGGCGGCTTGGCGTGAGGAAAATTCTTATGCTAAGACGGGGAAAAACAGTTATGGTTTGCAGTTTCTGTAACAGGTTTACAATAATGGGTTGGCGCTTATTTCAATTTAATCAGTCGCCCAACGACCTGCATCGTGTTCTCCCCTAAAAGTTCCAGTGAGACCGGCACGAACGTGTGTTTTTATATTAGGATGAGAGCTGCTCAGTTCATTTTGCGCTGCGCCGTCCGCTGTGGGGTTGAGCAAGGCTGATATGTATTCCCGTTTCGCAGCCAGTACACCCTGGCGAAACGACTTATCGGCTTTCATACGTGTTATAAAATCTGTGATACTTTTCATCAGTTTAACTCCTTCGGATATTGAATGTTGTTGGTTGTTCGTTCTATGAGGCTGCATACCTATTCGTAAGTATAACAAGTTCGGGTTGTTTCGTCTACCGTATCAATACGGTATTTCTCCAGCAATTCCCACCAGATTTACCCCTATTGACATAGATATTTTATTATGCTATAATTGTTAGCGATAACGGGAACGCTAACAATTATGGATCAACTCGATATTCCCCCTACGCTCAAAGACGTTGCCTTGGCAGCGAAAGTATCTACCCAGACCGTGTCCAGGGTTATTAACAACCATCCGGACGTGGCGGCTGATACTCGCCAACGCGTACTGGCAACGATTGAGGAGATTGGCTACCATCCCAACGCTTTAGCGCGCCGCTTGAAATATGGGCGCACCAATACCATTGGTTTCATTTTACCGGATATATCCAATTCTTTTTTTAGTAACGCCATCAGTGCTGCGAATCACTACATAAAAAATTCGGAGTACGCTGATTATGAATTACTCTTCTATAATACCGAGGGCAATCCAGAGTGGGAAAAGAAAGCCCTTGATTTTATGATCGAACGCCAGATGGAAGGCATCATTATTGCCTCCTCTGCCTCAGAATTTATTATCGAACATATTCGCCAGATCCTTAACCAAAAGAAGATTGTTATCGTAGCGATGGATAACCAGCTTGGCGATCTTAATATTGATTTGGTGACATCGGATAATTTTCTTGGGGCGTACAAGCTGACGACTCACCTTATCGGTCTTAAACACAAATCCATTGCGGTGATCACGGGTCCTGATAATGAAAGCAGTTCGATTGAGCGCTTGGAAGGCTATAAAGCTGCCTTGAAAGAGTATGGAATCGCTTTCGATGAGGAAATCACCTTTGTCGGGAATTGGACAAGAGCCAGCGGCATCTCGGCGACTGAACAGATGCTTCTATTGAAAAAGAGACCGACTGCGATTTTTGGTTTTAACAACTCTTTGAGCATGGGTGCCTTGACCGTCCTGAAAAGTCAGGGTATTAAAGTGCCGCAAGATATGGCGCTTGTCTCTTTTGATGATGTTGAGTATGGCGATTTATTGAATCCAGCGCTCACCACGACCAGCACGTCCTGGTATGAACTGGGGCGGGTATCGGCTAGTTTATTGCTCGATCGGCTTGCCAGTGGCAATTCTAAAACCAGACAATGTATTAAGTTACCCATGGAATTGATTATTCGTGAATCGTGTGGCTTCTTGTAACTCTTTGCAGAACACGGATTCCTGTATAACGTGAATAAATAAAATTAATGAAGGTAGGAGGTGTACGGAAAATCAAGTTTTTAGTCAGACCAACCATTGAAATTAGAAAAACAGAATTATAGGAGAATAAGATGTCAAAAAAATTAGTGTTTTTGTTTTCGATTCTGGTAATAGCCAGCGTACTATTAACAGCCTGCCAACCGGCAGCAACACCACCGCCAGCCCCAACGGAAGCGCCCAAAGTAGAGGCGCCGAAACCAACGGACGTGCCTAAACCGACAGATGCACCGAAACCCACGGATGTGCCTAAACCGACGGACGCACCAAAACCGGCAGATGCTCCAGCCGCGGAACAACCCAAAGCCGGTGAACCGATTAAAATCGGCGTTTCCATTATGGAAATGACCGCTTACACCTGGTTCCTGGGCGCCAAAGTAGGCTGCGAGAATTACGTAAAGGATCATCCTGAAGCAAACTTTACCTTCCAATTTGAAGACTCACGCTCGGATGTCCAGACCATGCTTAACAACATCGACAACCTGGTAACCTGGGGCGCGAAGGGCGTCATCCTCTTCCCCGCAGATCCGAACTCAGCCATCCCCACCATGAAACAATATGTCAAACAGGGCATCCCGTTCGTTATTGGTGATTATGCCCAGCAGCCCAAGACCGATGCGGATATCGTCTGGTCAACCTTTGTAGGCCACAACATGAAAGCACTTGGTGTAAAATCCGGTGAAGTCGCCGTCGAATACCTGAAGACCTTGAATAAAGAAGATCCCGTAGCCTTGTTTGTTTCCCGCCCGACTTCCGGTAAGGTTGCTCAGGATAGAATCGATGGTTTCTCAGAGACGATCAAAGCTGCTTTCCCGAAGGCTAAAATCATCGTCGAAGGTGATACTGGTGCAGGCAGCGCAGATTCTGCTCAGGCTTTGGTGGAGAATATTTTCCAAAGAGAAGCGAACATCGATGTGATTTCCGGACATAACGATGCCGAAGTGATCGGCGCTTATAATGCCGCCGTAGCCGCCAAGCGCACGAATATCAAATTCATCGGTATCGCGGGCACGAAGGAAGTTCTGACTTACATTTCTGAAGGCAACCCAGCCTGGATCGGCGAAGTATTGCAAGATCCCGTAGTCCTTGGCTATCAGGCAACGGACGCCATGTACAAGGTGTTGATTAAGGGCGAGAAAATTCCGCCAGTATACGAACTGCCTCAACCCACTGCGATTACACCTGCCAATATTAAAGATTTCGATTGGAAGAGTTGGAAGTGGCTCTAATAATCTAACAGAATAATAAATCGATTTACAATTAGGAAGACAGGCGAAGAGGTTTCCTCTTCGCCTGTACTACCAGACCAGAATTATCAAGAGGGTTGAAAAATGATTAACTTATTACCGGAACCGAAAGTTTTACGAGATGATCATGTTTTTTCAAAAGCCTTTCAAAAGATTTGTTTTTTACCGGCCGCGGATGGTACCGGTGCCGATTTGCTGCTGGACATCGCAAAATTGCGTTTTTGGAATTATAAAGAAATTGATATTTGCACGGGCGCCTGCGATAAAGAGAAAAGTATCCAGTTGAACGTCGTAGGCAGTCTGGCTGGCATCAAAACGGAAAACGAGCCCCTGTTCAAATCTCAGGGCTATACCCTTCTGATTACGAAAGACGCCATCACGTTAAAATATGAAAACAAAGCTGGTTTTATCAACGCGATAACCAGTATAAAACAACTGCTTACAAAAGATGGGGAACACTTTAAGCTGCCTTGCTGTGAAATAACTGATTTCCCTTCGTTGCCGGTGCGTGCCATCGCGCCCACTTTTTCCTGGTATGCAGGTTACGGGCGGATTGGTTTCGATTGCCAGCTCTGGGGCTATGACGAGTGGGTTGAGTTCTTGAACATCAGTCTTGACAACAAGATCAACCAGTTTAATATGGTGATGTACGGCTATTGGCCCTTCGATTTGGAGAAATATCCCGAGACGGTATTCCGCAACATTCCGATCCAGATCTGGAATGCGGAAAATCGCAAATGGCTGACAGTGCGCTATACCCATCCCAATCTCGAAGAACCGTATTTATATAAATTTATCGAACTCGCCCATAAACTCGAAGTGAAGATCTTCGCCTATGTTGGTTTGAATTCGTATAACGGGGCGTATACGATTGCCCACCCCGAGGCGCGCACGAAACCGCCAAAATCGAGTTCGTTCCTCAATGATTTCGATTCGTTGTGCCTGAGCCATGCCGGCACGGTGCAATATATCCTGGACAGCATGGTGCATATCGCCGAACTTGGCTTTGACGGATATACGCTGGAAGAAAGCGAAGAAGGCTTTTGGTACTGCGAATGCGATGGGTGTAAACAGCGCTGGCATGCAACGACAAACTCACCCGTTGAAGCGAAACACAAGGCGAATTTATGGCTGCTGAACCAAATCTACACCGCGGTACGCAAGGTGAATCCGAATACGGTATTCGGGATACGCGCCTTCCGCCAGCCGCCGCTTGAAAAAGACCCAGCCTTCCTGCAAGAATGTGTCGAGTCCATGCCGGATGATATGAATCTGTTCTGGGCGCCGGGTCTGTATGTTCCCGAAACGGAATTTCCAAAATGGTGTGATGCGTTTGGAAAGCACAGGATCTGGGCGCGGGATACAGAATCCAATGCGATCACATCCACCATGGGCAGGTTATACCGCATCTTTGAGTCGAATATGATCCGCTATCCCGATGAAGCCAATGCTCAGATCCTCGAGCGCGATATTGAGCAGCACATGGGCAGCGTCAAGATGAGCGTGCACGGGATTAACGGCTTCATGTTCGAGTGGTACGGACTTTTTATGCACCTTTTCGCCCACGGAAATTACGGCTGGGGTTCGATGATGGACATGCAGGAATTCTTCAAAAAGGCGTGTGAGGCGAACTTCGGCGCCGAGTTGGGAGAAAAGATCCTGTATGTGATGAAAAACATCATCACGATTCACGAGAGCCAGATACCGCTTTACACCACGCCCTTTCCCTTCCAGAAGAACAAGATGACCCACGCCGATATCCCCGCCATCCAAAAGGCAAAGACAAACCACCCGCATCTCATGCAGCTCATTGAGGAGCTGCGCGATCTGGCTTATGACGACAAACAACTGCGTCCATGGCTTCCGCACTTTGATAAATGGCACAACGCCGAGCGGCGCAATGCCGTCATCTATGATCTGGTTCTGGCTGCGCTGCACTACGAAGACGAGAAAGATCCCATCCAGAAAGATGCGATCCTGGATGAGATCTTATACTATAACGAGAAGGACTTCGACATCGTTAAGGAAATGTTCTTCGATATCAATCCGGTTTCTCAAACGGGCGTGAAAAGCTGTATGTATCCCTATCACGAAATGAAAAGGCTCATTCACAACATTCGCCATCCTGAAACGCCCGACAAGGATATCATTTGTTCGGGAATTGAAGCTTTAGGCTGGTTGTGGTTGTAGGAGAGATTAATGGAGAATGTCAAAACAATGAATAATCCATCCCAAGATTGGAGCACGGCTGGGAAGCCGCCTCTCATCGAATTAAAGCACTGCACCATGGAATTTCCGGGTGTCAAGGCGCTTGACGATGTGGGTTTCACCTTGTTGGCAGGCGAATGTCACGGCTTGGTCGGCGAAAACGGGGCGGGAAAATCGACCCTGGCGAAATGTATCACCGGCGAGAACCGTATGACCCACAGCGAGTTGTACCTCAACGGCGAACCGGTCAAAGTCGCCTCCTACTCGGTGCGAGAATCACAGGCTTTCGGTATCGCCATGGTTCACCAGGAATTTCAGTTGATGGGGGAGATGACCGGACTGGAGAACATCTTTGTCGGTCATTATAAAAGCAAAGGTCCATTCATCGATTGGAAAGCCCTGCGTAAAAAAGCTGCTGAGATCATGGAATTTATGCAATGCGATGTGAACTTAAATGTCCCCGTCAAGCAGCTCAGGACGGCAGAACGCCAGATCATCCAGCTCGCCAAAGCGATCCTAAACCAATCAAAGGTGCTCATTTTGGATGAGCTTACCGCCGTCCTGCAGGAAAAGGATATCGAAAACATCTTTCGCATCATCGGCGTCCTGAAAGAAAGAGGGATGGGTATCATCTATATCTCGCACCGCCTGGACGAGATTATGGATTGCTGCGACACTTATACGGTGCTTTGCGATGGAAAGTACATCAACAGCGGCTTCGTCAAGGACATCGACAAACCGCAGCTCATTAAAATGATCATCGGTCGTGAGTTAAAGCAGGTGTATTTGCCGATCAACCAGGACTTCGGGGATATGCTTCTCGAAGTCAAAGGGCTCAGCGGACACAATGCATTTCGCGACATCAATCTGCATGTGCGCCGCGGCGAGGTGATCGGCATCGCCGGACTGGTGGGCGCCTATAAAACAGAGCTTATCCACGCCATTTTCGGAAACCATAAGGTCACCTCAGGTAAAATTTTTATTAATGGCAAGGAAGAATCGATTAAGAGCCCTGAACACGCCATCAAGCTCGGTCTCGGGCTTATCCCGGACGAGCGCAGAACCCTGGGGTTAAATATGCTCTTTGACATCAAAGATAATACAACCCTGCCATCCATGGCGCATTTCAAAAAATGGCGTATTTTCCAGGACCACAAAGGGGAGGAGAAGGCTGCCTATGAGATCAATAAGCGCATGGATTTAAACTACCACTCCCTCTGGCAAAGTGTTAAGAAGCTCTCGGGAGGCAACCAACAGAAAATTGTCATCGCAAAATGGATGCTGCGAAACTCCGAAATATTTTTGATGGATGAACCCACGCGCGGCATCGATATCGGAGCTAAGTTTGAGATTTATAAGCTCATCAATGATCTCACCAAACATGGGAAAGCTGTCGTGCTGGTATCCCCTGAACTCGAAGAATTGATGGGTTTATGCAACCGGGTTTATATCATGTTTGAAGGGGCAATCATGGATGTCGTCGAAGGGGAAAGAAAAACACAGGAAGTCATTATTCACAGCTTGTTAGGGATAAATCAGAATGGAACAAAATAACGATTTTATTACAAAAGCAAAGCGCTACAGCGGAGGAGGAAACTATTTCCTTCAAGAATGGATGCTCCTGATTCTCTTTGTGCTCATGGTAGTGATCTTCATGATCGCCAGCCCCACTTTCAGAACCTCAACCAACCTGATGAATGTGGTGCGTCAGGCGTCCTTCATCGCCATTATCGCCATGGGCGAATTCTTCGTCATCCTGATCGCCGGCATGGACATGTCGCTTTCGTCCATCATTGGCATGGTATCCATTTTCTTTGCCGGATTTACGGTAACATTGGGGGTGCCCATTTGGATCGCGATTGTCATCGTCATGTTGATGGCAATTATTGTCGGATTACTAAACGGCGTCCTTGTCGTTTATGGGAAAATGCCGGCATTTATTGGGACGCTGGTTACGATGACCATTATCAAAGGGATTTATTTCATCTACTCAAACGGCTTGCCCATTCCTGGTATTCCCGAGGAGTTTAACTTCTTCGGCGCAGGCTATATCGGGATATTCCCTTTCCCGGTCATTTTATTGGCAGTGATCGCCATAACGCTGACGATCATCACAAACTATACCTCGATTGGAAGATCATTTTATGCAGTGGGCGGCAACATCGAAGCCAGCAAGCTATCCGGCATCAATGTGAATTTCGTCGGCATTCTTGCCTTTGTGCTCTGCGCGGTACTGACGGCAATTGGCTCGTTGGGGCTGACCTCAAAAATCCTATCCGGCAATGTCATGATCGGCGAAAACCTTTTGTTTGATGTGATGACCATCGTCGTTTTAGGCGGAACCTCGCTTTCTGGAGGACGCGGGCGCATCGTCGGTGTGGTGATCGCCGCCTTGTTTTTGCAGGTCATCAGTAATATGATGGTATTGATGAGCATCAATACGTATTGGCAGTGGGTGGTTAAGGGTGTCATCTTGATGGTGGTCGTGCTTATCGATGTTAATTCCAAGCGGGAATAATCCCGAAATAAATGGAGAATAATATGGATGGAAAAAAGGTTTGGTATTTCCCAGATGGGGATCGTCCTCCCTTTGGCGAAAGTGAAATGAAAGGACATGAATCCTATATCGTGTTAAATCCCAATAAGCAGGACGCTCATTTAAAATTCACGATATATTTTGAGGGAAAAGAGCCGCTTCGAGATATCGAGATGGTCGTGGCGGCGGAACGCGTCAAGTGTTTTCAGACGCATAACCCAGAACATTTTGGGGTACATGTGCTGCCGCTCACCACACAATATGCAATGAAAATCGAGAGCGACGTACCGGTTATTGCCCAATATGGCAGGCTGGATTCGAGACAGGTTAACCTCGCATACTACACCACCATGGGCTATGCGGGCGACTGATTGGACTTGGAAGAGATTTTTCACGGTGATTAGTAAATTTTATTATTCAATTAATGGAGAAATTTATGCACGGAGATATTTGCATCCCAAATTTAGAGTACAAGCAACGCGCAGAGAATACAGCAGCGATCCTGCGCAGAGAAAAACTTGACGCACTGATCGTCAACGGGAATGAGGCGGATTATGCCAACACCCGCTATTTTTCAGGATTCTGGCCGCTTTTCGAGCGCTGCGGCGTGGCAATTGGAGCCAACGGCGATACTGCGCTGATGGTCGGTCCCGAGAGCAAAGAATTTGCGGCGGACCGCTCCAAAATTAGCAAGATTTTTGTGCTAAAGGAATACCGCGAAAGCGCCGACCCGATGTATCCCGAATTTAAACCAGACACCTTCAACGATGCCTTCGCCGCGATCGGTATCACCGGTAAAAAACTGCGCATCGGTGTGGCAAGCTGGCTCGACACGAACCTTGTTCAAATGGAAGGTATTCGGGACGCCTTCCCCGAGGCAGAGATCGTCCGTTCGGATGCGATCATGGTCGAGCTGCGCTCGATCAAGTCAGATGCCGAAATCGCCTGCCTGCGCGAAGGCTACCGCATTGCAGAAGTAGCCAGCCAGCAAGTCATTCGAGAGATTAAACCGGGCATGACCGAATTACAAATGGTGGGCGTGGCGCAGCGGGTGATCTACGAAGAGGGCGCAGAATACGAAGGGCTTCCCTTGTATGTTTTTTCAGAAGCATCCACCCGCCATGCAATTTCACGTTCCAGTTACCGCAAATTTGAAAAAGGCGATATTGTTCAACTGAACCTATCGGCAAAGATCGACGGCTATTCCGCCTCCATCGGTTACCCGCTCGTCCTGGGGAAATTAGAGGGGGAGAGACGGGAAATTGTGCTGTTCGGCAGAGAGGCACATTTCTGGACACAGCAGCAGCTTAAAGCCGGTGTCATCGCCGCCGACCTCGCCAAGCGCTTCTACAAGCTTTATGAGGAAAAAGGATACGCGCAAAACTTCGTCTATGGTCCGCTGCACGGCACCGGACTGATCGAGGTCGAGGCACCCTGGGTCGAGACCATCTCTAATTATTCGTTCAAACCCAATATGTGCTTCCAGATAGACACCTTCATTGCGACGAAAACCTTCGGTGTGCGCTGGGAAAAAGGGATCGCCATCACGCAGAATGGTTGTGATGTTTTGAGCCCCGAAATTGGCGAGCTTTACGAGCTCAATTTCTAGGTGAAGGTAGTCTATATAGAAAAAGGAAACTATGAAACCAATCTATGTATTGTTCGGTGTGGATATGGAGACGGACGTCGGCAGTTTTACGCCTTTTTATGAGGGCGCAAAACACGGCACACCCCTTCTCTTAGAGCTTTTTGCGCAAAAGGGCGTAAAAGGAACTTTCTTTTTCACCGGTGATTGCGCCAAAGAAAATCCGGATGTCGTTCAGATGGTGGTAAAAAGCGGGAACGAGGTCGGCTGTCATTCGCTCTATCATGAGACGATTGGGGACGAGCTTTTTCCCATCCCTATGATAAAACCTTTGCTGCCCTTTGAAGTGAAGCCGAGGCTCGAGATTTGCAAGAAATGGGTTGAGGATGCTGCGGGAGTTACTGCGACCTCGTTTCGCTGCCCGCGTTTGTGGGGATCCACGACAGTCGTGAACGCGCTGGAGGAGCTGGGTTTCACCTGCGATGTCACTTATCCGATGTATTTCTACCGCGAGCAGTTCGCACCCTATCACCCCTCGCGCTCGGATTGGACCCAAAAAGGCGACAGCACTGTCCTCGAAGTGCCCAACTTCGCCGACATGACGATGAAGAGTAACGATCCCGGGCTGGAGCGCGACCGCGACCAGTGGCCCCTGTTCCGCACGAAAGGCGGGAAGTATATTCTGGAGCGAAGCAAGTCTTTCATCGATTTTTGCGACGAGAAAGATGTGCCGCGTGTGCTGGCGTTCTACATCCACCCCTGGGAGTTCTGGCAAATGGAGAAGAGCTATAATTTCGGAGAGGGAACCGTCATACCCGAGCCGTTTATCATCGAAAACTGCGGCGATGTGGCGCTCGTTGAACTGGGCAAGCTGATCGACGGGCTTGCCGCCCTCGGAGCAAAGTTCACCACCGCAAGGGAACTGACAGA
>JBAXBF010000097.1:0-10257 GCA_037142095.1 Chloroflexota bacterium | reverse complement strand
AGATCGTCGCCATCTCCAGCCCAGGCTCCTTCCGCGTCATGCCCGATTACGCCGTGGTGGGCGCCAGCAAGGCTGCCATCGAGACGCTCACCCGTTATATGGCAGTTGAACTGGCAGGCAAAAACATCGCCGTCAACGCCATCTCACCCGGCATGGTGCTCACCGATGCGCTCCAGCATTTTGACGCCATGAGCCAGGAAGGCATCGTCGAACGCGCCGTTGCCCAGACGCCTGCCGGGCGGTTGGTGACTCCCGAAGATGTGGCGCAAGTGGTGGCTTTTCTGTGTTCTCCAGCCGCCAGCATGATTCGCGGCCAGACTCTGGTTGTGGATGGCGGCTATACCCTGCCTGTTCAGGATGTGAGCGCAGACCGGGCTGCGAAATGAGCACCATCCTCCCCAACGGCAAGCTCCCGCCTGACTTGTTGCAGCGTCTGATCTCCAGCATGCCGCAACAAGACTCGCGGGTCCTGCTCGGTCCGGGGATTGGACTGGATTGTGCGGTCGTCGAACCCAGCGCCAATCTATTGGTCTTCAAATCCGACCCGATCACGTTTGCCACCGATGAAATCGGCTGGTACGCAGTGCAGGTCAACACCAATGACATCGCCACCACCGGTGCCATCCCGCGCTGGTTCCTGGTAACCACGCTTCTGCCGGGCGGGCAAACCACAGCGGAGATGGTGGAGAAGATCGGCGCACAGCTTAGCCGCGCCTGTAGCGAAATCGGTGTAACCGTCATCGGCGGGCACACCGAAATAACCAGTGTGGTCGAGCGTCCGGTGATGATGGGCACGATGATCGGAGAAGTGGCGCGGGACAGGTTGATTACCCCGCGCGGGGCACAAGCGGGGGACCTTGTCTTGCTGACGAAAGGGGTACCCATCGAAGCCACCGCCATCCTGGCACGCGAGTTCCACCAAAAACTGCTGCCGCTTTTGGGAGACGCGGCATTGCAGCGGGCGCAGGCTTATCTCTATGATCCCGGCATCAGTATCCTGCGTGAAGCGCAAACCGCCACCCAGTCCGGACGGGTTACCGCTATGCACGACCCCACCGAAGGCGGTGTCGCCGCCGCTCTCTGGGAACTCGCCGAAGCCAGTGCCTGCACACTGCTCATCGATCCCCAAAAAATCAACATCCCTTCCCTCTCAGCCCAAATCTGCCAGGTGTTCGACATCGAGCCGCTCGCAGCCATCGCCTCCGGCGCACTCCTGCTTACCGTTCAAGCAGAAGATGGCGATAGGATATGTTCGGCAATCGAAAAAGAAGGCATACCCTGTTCGATCATCGGCAGGGTGGAAACCGGTCCGCCTGAAGTCTGGCAGACTACTCCACAAGGGCGCAGCTTACTTCCCCGCCCTGAACGTGATGAGCTCGCCAGAATTTTTGAATAGTCGTGATTTACCTTGGAATAAAATCATGCTAAAATATAGAGTAGACGAGATGATATCTCGTCCTTACTTACCCCTTTTTTTGGAGGACTTTTATGAACATTATCTTACTCGGTGCGCCGGGTTCTGGCAAAGGCACACAAGCGGAAACGCTTAAATCCACCCTGGGTTTAACCCATATCGCCACAGGTGATTTATTCCGCTATAATCTTAAAAATGAAACGCCGCTTGGTTTAAAAGCCAAAGCCTATATGGACAAAGGGCAGTTGGTTCCCGATGACGTAACGATTGCGATGGTGCGCGAACGTCTGCAGGAGCCCGATGCGAAGCAGGGTATTCTCTTTGACGGTTTCCCGCGCACGCCCGCTCAGGCAGAAGCTCTCACCACCCTCATGGCTGAACTGGGAATGAAAATTGACCGGGTCATCTACCTGCGCGTGCCTGATGAAGAAATCATCGAGCGCCTCTCCGGACGTCTGATTTGCAAGGAGTGCCAGGTACCCTTCCACAAAACCTTTAATCCCTTCAAGACCTGCCCCAGCGGCAAATGTCACGGTGAATTTCTTTACCAGCGCGATGATGACAAACCCGAAGTCGTACGCGCCCGTCTGGACACTTTCCACACGCAAACCGCTCCCCTGGTAGAATATTACCAGAAAGCGGGTGTCTTGGCGAACGTTCCCGGCAGCGGCGACATCGAAGTCATTAAACAAGCGATTATCAACGCAGTTAAGTAAAAAAACGGAATTTTATGGATGATGATATCCTGATAACCCCAGCAGAAAATTTTGAAGTGGACTCCAAACTCTATATTAATCGCGAGTTGAGTCTGCTTCAATTTCAAAATCGTGTCCTCGAAGAAGCCAAAGACGAGCGCAACCCGCTTTTGGAAAGAATCAAATTCCTGGCGATTGTCGGCTCGAATATGGATGAATTTTTCATGGTGCGTGTCGGCGGATTAAAGATGCAGATGGCAGCCGGCATGATGGAGCGATCCTTCGATGGCGCCACGCCACCCGAGCAACTGGCTTCCATTCGTAAAACCGCCACCAACCTGCTCAACCAGCAGCTCGTCTGTCTGAACAGTCTTATCCCAAAATTGAAAGCCAAGGGGATTCACATCCTCAACTATGACGAACTCAATAAACAACAGCTTTCGAATGCCAAGAGCTATTTCGACGAAGTCATCTTTCCAGTTCTGACTCCGCTGGCAGTTGACCCAGGACATCCCTTTCCCCATATTTCGAACCTCAGCCTCAACCTGGCTGTCCTTGTTTTAGGGGAAGATGGCAAGCAGCATTTTGCGCGCATCAAAATTCCCGATACGCTGCCGCGCCTGGTGCCCCTGAAGCGTTCCTCCGGTGGTGTACGGAAGAACGGCGTCGTCCCTCATAACCATTACTTCGTTTGGATTGAGCAGGTAATCGCCGCCAATTTGGACCGCCTCTTTCCAGGGCTGAAAGTATTGGAAGCGCATCCTTTTTATATCGTGCGCAATGCCGATATGGTCATCCAGGAACTGGAAGCCATCGATCTATTGGAGACGATTGAGCAGAGCGTACGCCAGCGGCGCTTTGGAGATGTCGTTTTTCTGGGCATTCAACCCAAGATGCCCATCCCTGTACGTGACATCCTGCTTTATAACCTGGAAATGGATTTGAACGACGTCTATGCCCTCAATGGTCATTTGGGGCTGAGTAATTTAATGGAATTACACGCCATCGATCGTTATGACCTGAAGGATAAACCTTACTACCCCGCCATCCCGCCCATCATCCAAAAACGCTCGCCAGGCAATAATATTTTTGAAGCTCTATGTGATGGGGATATCTTAATTCACCATCCCTACGATTCATTTGCCCCGGTCCTCCAATTTCTCAAAACCGCGGCGATCGACCCAGATGTCATCGCCATCAAACAGACCCTTTACCGCGTCGGAAAAAACTCCCCGGTCGTCAACACATTATTGGATGCCCAACTCAACCGTAAACAAGTGAGTGTCCTGGTCGAATTGAAAGCCCGTTTCGATGAGGAAAGCAACATCGGCTGGGCAAAGAAACTGGAACAAGAAGGGGTGCATGTAACCTACGGACTGGTGGGATTGAAGACCCATTGTAAAGTGGCTCTGCTCGTCCGGCGCGAAGGCGAGCACATCCGCCGTTATATCCACCTCGCCACCGGCAACTATAACGTCGTAACTGCCCACCACTACGAAGACATCGGCATGTTCACAGACGATGATGACATCGCTTCCGATGTAAGCGATTTGTTTAACTTTATCTCTGGCTATTCAGCCAAGAAGGATTACCGCAAACTGCTGGTTGCCCCGATCAACATGCGCCAACGGATCAAGGAATTGATTCTCAAGGAAGTGGAGAACCAGCGGAACGGTAAGAAAAGCCACATCATCCTCAAGGTCAATGCCATCACCGATCAGGACATGATTGATCTTCTTTACGGAGCCTCGCAGGCTGGCGTAAAAATTGATTTGATCGTGCGCGGCACCTGCTGCCTGCGTCCCGGTTTAAAGAACATCAGCGAAAATATCCGCGTAATCAGCATCCTGGGGCGTTTTCTGGAACACAGCCGGATTTATTACTTTGAGAACGACGGCAGTCCCAAAATTTATCTGGGCAGCGCCGATATGATGCCGCGCAACATTGACCGGCGCGTGGAGGTGCTCTTCCCGGTGGAAGACCCGCGCCTGGTGGAACAAATCAGCCAGGAAATCCTGCCTATCTATCTGGCAGATAATAGCAAAGCCTGGATCATGAAATCGAATGGTTCCTATGAACGTATCAAATCGAACGCAGACCAGCCACCGGTCAGCGCCCAGGCATGGTTTATCAACCAACGAACAAGTAGCAGGTAAAGTTATGACTTTCTTATCGGAAGAACAGCAGCAATTCTTAAAAGCGTTCCATACTCAGTCCGTTGATGAACGCCTTAAATGTTTTGCGGCTGTCATCCTTGCCTACGAGCAGGGTTTAGCAACCCATGAGATTGCCGCACAGTTGGCTTTATCCACACGCAGCGTCCGTTACCGGCGCTGGCTGTTTCAACAGCGCGGCATGTCGCTCTTTTCTCTCCCAGATCAACCCTTTCCATTGGAGGTGGCGTTGAATCAATATCCATCCGACTCAGGTACACAAGCAGATTCAGATTCACCCTCAGCGGTGAAAAAAATATTCAGAACGGGCATCCTTCCCACCGATCCGATGAATGCCGCCGGGATTAAGGTATTTCAGTACCAGTTTGAGCAAATCCTGGCACATGAGCCTGGTGTGCGCCAGGGGGAAGATATCGAAGATCTGCATGATATGCGCGTGGCAAGCCGCCGCCTGCGGGCTGCCTTTGAGCTTTTCAAACCCTACTTTCCCACCAAGACGCTCAAACCCTTCCGCCGCAATTTGCGCACGATCGGGGGCGCTCTGGGAAAAGTGCGCGATTGGGATGTGTTCATCGAAAAATCGAACCAATTCAAAGAAAGTCTCGCCATCCCGCAACAGGAGGATTTTACCAATCTCCTGCAAATCTGGCAGGGGAAACGTGACGGTCTACACCAGGAGCTGATCAACCTTCTGGATAGTGAGGTTTACCAGCATTTCATCCAAAGGTTTGGTCATTTTCTCGAACAAGAACCGCCTGCCGCAGAAAATGTAGCCCCCGTAGGCGACACCATACCGGTATTGATTTATACACAACTGGCAACCGTACGGGCTTTTATACCTGAAACAGAGACGGCAACTTTCGAACGGCTGCATGATATCCGCCGCGCTTTAAAAACACTGCGCTACACCATCGAATTTTTTAGTAAGGGCGCGGCGCAACCGTCTCAACCTACGGGAAGTAAAACCCTGACTGCCCCCTTGCATGGCACTGAGATTGACGCCGTGATTCGTGATTTAAAAGACATTCAAGACCATTTAGGTGAATTGAATGATGCCGATGTGGCATGCGGCTTGCTGAACTTATTTCAGAAAGACTATGAAAGCCGCCAGACAGCCGTACCCATCGGAGAGCGGCACAGCCTTGAAGCCCTGGTAAATTACCTCGCCAACCGCTACGCAGAGCGGCATCATCTTTTAACCACTTTTCCCGCCGTCTGGCAGCATTTCAATCGCTCCGAATTTAGGAGAAACCTGGCTGTCTCTATTTCGTTTTTATAGGAAGGGATTATGAAACTCAATTTTCTTAGACATGGTTTAGCAGCGGACCGCGAGCTCTGGGAAGGGGATGATTTTGATCGTCCGCTTACCGATGAAGGTATCCTGCGGATGCAGAAACAGGCAAAGCAAATGGAGTGTCTGAATCTCAAGCTGGGAAAAATCCTTAGCAGCCCTCTGAAACGTGCCAGGCAGACGGCTCAAATTGTTGCCGAACAATTCGGTTTAGCAGATTCTCTTTTTGAAGATCAGCGTTTATCTCCAGGTTTCGGCATTCCGGAATTGGCGCAGATTCTTCAAGATCACGCTGCATTGGACGCGCTGATCGTCGTCGGGCATGAGCCAGATTTCAGTGAAGTGGTCAGCCGCCTGATTGGTGGAGGGCGCATCGTCTTTAAGAAAGGCGGGCTGGCGCAAGTGGATATCCTTGATCCTATCATTCCTAGCGGTAAATTGAACTGGCTTTTCACCCCCAAATCAATGGATAGATTAGCAATGAAAGGGAAATGAAGGCGATACCAGACCCAAATCGAAATACAAAGGCACTTCCCAATTCAAGTTCAAAAAAAGATTCGGGCTGCCTCTTGCAGTTGCTGGGAATGTTGGTGCTTTTGCTCATGAACTGCGTCTTACTCAGTGTGCTATTATTCATGGCACAGATGGGTGGATTGATCAAGCTGCCTACCTGGGGAGAAGTTCAAAACGGTGTGGTCATCGCCCAAGCCACCTCCCAGGCGCGTATCTACCCTTCCCCTACCCCCATCATCCCAAAACCGGTCAAGACACCCTCTTGGACACCCACCCGTACATTGTGGTTAGCCTCTTCAACGCCTTTTGTACCGCCCACCTTCACGGCACCCCCTACTTTTCCACCTTCCCCACCTACCTATACACCCATTCCGACCCTTGCGCCGGTAGTGCAAGAAGCGGCATATACCCCCACCGCATCCCCTTCCCTGCCATTGAACACGCTCATCTCAAAAATTGTGGTCAATAAGCAAACCCTGCCGCTCAGCAGTGAGGCGCGTTCCGCTGTAGATTGGGCGGCTTTCTTCGGTAAGACAATTGATGAGCTTGAATTCCAGAACCGCCTGCCGAAAAGCGATAACCCCAACATTGGTTTCGTGGGAGACCCCAACGGACTATGGGGGCAAATCCCACCCAACTCCTATGGCGTTTATTCTGGACCGGTAGCGGCTCTTCTGCGAACCTATGGCGTCAATGCGCAGGCACGCCGCAATATGTCCTGGAACCAACTTAAAACAGAGATCGCGGGCGGAAAACCGGTTATCGTATGGATTAAAGGAAACCTGGAGCCGGGGGCAGGCGTGCCTTATATCTCTTCTAATGGTAGTCAGACGATGGTGACTCCTTTCGAACGCACTGCGCTTTTCGTGGGGTATAATCAAACCGTCAGTCCGGCAATGGTCGATTTATTAATCGATGGTACCCCACAAAAGTACCCTCTCTCCGACTTCTTAAGTTCCTGGAATATTTTCAATAATATGGCAATTACCAAAGGAGGCTAAAAAAATGAGCAACCGAAAAGTGATAATCCTTGCCCTGGTCGTTATCGCCCTCATGTGTATCTGTGCGGTCGCCGCGCTTTTCATCTTTGGAGGAACAATATGGGGTTTGACTGCCCCAGCCTCCGATCAGGCGGAAGCATTTATGAAAGCATTGCAATCCGGTAACTTTGAAGGGGCTTATGCGCTGTGTGACACCGCTCTCCAACAGGAAGTTGGCGGCATTGCCCAAATGGAGAAAAGCATCTCTGAATCTGGATTGAAACCAAAATCCTGGAATTTCACTTCACGCAATGTAAGCAATAATATAGCAACCATAGAAGGCACTTTAGTCAGCGGTCAGGACGGCACGCTTAAAATCACCTTGCGCAAGGTTGGGGATACGTGGAAGATTATCTCCTACGCTTTCAATTTTAAGTAGATCAAAAGAACCAGACAACGAGATAATAGCCGATCGCCATTGCCCACAGCCATGAGTCAGTGCGATCCCAGACGCCACCGTGACCGGGGATGAGTTTGCTGGAATCCTTTACCTTTGCCATGCGCTTGAACATACTTTCCCCCACGTCTCCGAATGGCGTAAAAATCCCCAGAATCAAGCCTATCAACGCGCCATGTCCAATTTGCACGGGAAAACCAGGCGCTTTGCTTGCTATGGCTATTAGTTGCAGAATGAATGCGATGAGCATACCACCCAAAATGCCGCCGGCAATACCGCCGAAATAGCCTTCCATCGTCTTGCGCGGGCTGAGGCGTGGAAAGAAGGGATGCCTGCCATAATGCCGCCCGATCAGATAAGCCCCGACATCCACCAACCAACCGGTGATACAGATCAGAGAAAACCACCAAACACCCTGGGGCAGCATACGGGCTGAGATGAAATATCCTCCCAGCCAGCCAAAATAGAGAATCCCGCCCAGGGTGATCCCAAAATCGGCAGCAGCCCGTTCACGCCCAAGTTCATAAGCGATAAGATGATAGATCATGCTGGCAAACACCAGCAGGGTAAGAATCCAGGGTGCACTCTCAAACCCATCCCAGAACCGCCCCACGATCAAGAGCCCAGTCCCGCCAATTACAAGGGGATAGGCTGGTTCATAGCCGCAAGTTCGACACAAACGCACATATTCGCCTCCAGCCAGGGCGACTATCAGCCCAACCACGATGCCAAATATCCATCCACCCAGCCAGAACAAGATGAGACCCAGCGGTACGCCAACGACGATAAAGGCAATTCTTTTTTTCATAGAAATCGTGGGGAATCGCCCATATCCTTATGTTTTCAATCCGCCAAAACGGCGCTCGCGGCTGGTGTAAGTTTCCAGAGCACGCCGGTATTCCTCTTTGTCAAAATCGGGCCAAAAGGTGGGTGTTACGTACCATTCAGAATAAGCCCCCTGCCAGATGAGAAAATTACTCACCCGCAGCTCACCGGATGTGCGAATAATCAGGTCTGGGTCAGGAATATCTTTGGTATACAGATATTGGCTGATAAGGGCTTCATTGATATCTTCGGGTTTATGCCCATCCAGCATCATGGCTTGGATGGCGTGAATAATTTCCGCCCGGCCACCGTAGTTGAGCGCAACACTGAGTGTCAGGCGGTCATTCTTTTTGGTTAATTCAATCGCGTTTTCGATCCTCTTCCACAGGGTTGGGTTGAGGCGGCTTGGATCTCCAATATGGCGGATCTGCACCCCCTGGTCATGCAATTCCTTCAGTTCACGCTCGATGGCATCCGAAAGGATTTGCATCAATCCCTGCACCTCATCCTGCGGGCGCGTCCAGTTTTCAGTCGAAAAAGCATACAGGGTTAGATAACGAACCCCAAACTCGACCGTGGAGCGGATGATACGACGCAGATTTTCGGTTCCGGCATGATGTCCAGCAATGCGCGGCAATCCTCGCGCTTTTGCCCAGCGCCCATTCCCATCCATGATGATAGCGACATGTACCGGTGGAGTCATTAGACTTCGAGAATCTCTCTCTGCTTTTTCTCACCGACCTTCTCAATAAGATCAACGTAACGGTCAGTAAGTTTTTGGAGGTCTTCCTCGCCCTTGTCCTTCTCGTCTTCGCTAATGATTTTTTCCTTTTCAAAATCATGCAAGTCTTTAATGCTGTCACGGCGGACGTTGCGCACGGCGACGCGGGCTTCTTCCATCCGGGTATGGACGACTTTGACCAAATCACGCCGCCGATCCTCGGTCAATGCCGGCAGATTAAGACGAATGATCTTGCCGTCATTGTTGGGTGTCAATCCCAAATTAGAGGCGAGAATGGCGCGTTCAATTTCTTTGAGGGTTGAGATATCGAAGGGACGGATCATCAGCGTGCGCGCGTCCGGCACTGTAACACTGGCGAGCTGGTTCAACGCAGTTTGCGCCCCGTAATATTCGACCGTTATGCGGTCGACTAGCGCCGGATTGGCGCGCCCGGTACGGATGCCAGTAATGTCATTCTCAAGAGATTGGATGGCGCCGTGCATGCGGGCTTCGGTTTCTTTGTATAAGTCTTTTAACATACAGACCTCCATGTTCAATTATGTGTGTTTGCTGCAAACACAGTTGGTTGCGGTATGTGTACCATCTTATTCTAATCGAAATTGAACAAATAATCAAAGGTTCTGGTAAAATTGAAGCCATCAAACTATCCCCCAAGAGGAAAATATACTTATGATCGATGAATTGGTATTAAAAAACCGCAGCTATCGCCGTTTTGAACAGTCTGCACGCATCAGTGAAAAATCTCTACGAGAGTTCGTCAATCTGGCAAGGTTAACCGCATCGAGCGCCAATCGCCAGCCGTTGAAATATATCCTCTCGCATGAACCGCACAAGAACGAGTTGATCTTCCCCACGCTGGCATGGGCAGGCTACTTACCCGATTGGGACGGACCCGAAGAGGGAGAACGCCCCTCAGCCTATATCATTCTGGTCGATGACACCGAAATCAGCAAATCCTTTGAATTTGATAGCGGTATCGCCGCCCAGACCATCCTGCTCGGAGCGGTCAGTAAAGGCTTCGGCGGTTGTATGCTTACCTCCATCAAAAAGGAAAAACTGCGCGAGGCGTTGAATTTACCCGAGCAGTACCAGATCGTGCTGGTGATCGCCCTCGGCAAGCCGGTCGAAAAAGTCGAAATCGAACCAGTGCCTGCGGATGGCAGCAT
>JBAXBF010000096.1:0-10265 GCA_037142095.1 Chloroflexota bacterium | reverse complement strand
AAAGAATGTCCTTCGGCATGGCATCCGAGACAAAGAAGGGGCGTTGTTTAAGATTGAAAATGACTTCTCGGGACCAATCTTGCTGTAGGATGAAATCTGCCAATACCAAGTCAAAGAGAACATCGATGCCGGAATTATCGTTAATGAAATCCACTCGCTTGACTCGTTTGGAAAGTAAATCATGTACCTGTTGGGTATCGTCAATGAGGATGTTTTCGACCTCGCCCTGCGTTGCCAAGCCATGGGCGGCTTTAACCTTAACTGTGAAGTTACTCAAATCGGTACGGTTGCCCCACAGGCAGGAATGCAGCAATGCCGTAAACAGAGTTTCGCTATCAAGCCCGGCAAATTGTTCCCAAATGGAGGAGAGGCGCTTTGTGTCTGCCTGGATTTGTTTTTCCTTTTGTTTCTGGAAAGGATCAATATCTTTCCAATCACCCGGCTGAAGGTAATGTGTACATTCCAATAGGCGCCGGTAGAACCAGGTTTCAGCGAAATACCAGGGTAATTCCAACCAGGTGCGTCCGGCGTAAAGGGACATCTCTTGATTCCAAAAAGTCACATCATCAGCTTTCTCAGACAGGGGTTGGATGGGTTGGCTGGCAATCTCAGCGGTAAATTCTGTCAGGGATTGGACGATCTCTGGCGGGTAGGCAAAGTCTTCCGTTACCTGGCGGATGATGATCAGCTTGCGTTCCTCGATGGTGGAGCGGGCAAAAGATCCAATTTCGGAGGTCATCAGATAACCCGGCAGGGCAGGGTAAGATGGGTCAAGCAGACCATAAAGCGATTCGATCTCTTCTTTCGTGCCGATGCTGACCCCATTCAAACTGGCCGCGGCAGTCCCTGCGGCGACACCCCAACGAGCGATCGATTCAAGCGGAAAACCCTGATCGAGTGCCCAGATGATTCCTCCCAAAAGCGCATCACCGGCACCGGTGGGATTTTTTTCTTTTATGGAAGGTGGGTACACACGAGCCGTATTGTTGTGAGAGGCAATGAACAAGCCCTTCGCACCCATTGAAATGGCTGCAATCTCAATTCCCATTTCAATAAATTTATGAGCTGCTTGAACAACATCTTCTTCTGAACGGATAGGAAAGCCGGTTACAACTTCAGCTTCAAGCATATTGGGTTTAATAAGGAAAGGTTTTGCCATACATCCGAGACGTAACGCTTCACCGCTCGTATCCAGGATCGCTTTTGCTCCCTTTTCTTGCACGATCGAAATAAGACGGGCATATATATCATTGGGAACACCGGGCGGCAGGCTGCCACAGAATGCCCATAAATCACCTGGTAGAGCACGCTGTTGGGTGAAATGCAGTAACGCTTCGATTTCTTCGGGTTTTATCTTGGGTCCCGCTTCATTAACCTTAATGTGTTTTGAGGCTTCTTTATCAATAATAATTACATTCGTGCGGGTTTCACCTTGAACACGGATAAATTGAGTGCCAATTCCTAATGCCTTAAGCCCGTTTTCGAGCATATCACCGGTCGCGCCGCCAAGGAAACCACTTGCCAGACTGTCCTTACCCATTACCTTGAGAGCCCGTGAAACATTCAGACCTTTTCCGCCCCAATCCAGACGGGTGTTGGTTGCACGCAGGACATCATTGAAGGAGATTTGTGAGACTGTGAGCGTGCGATCCAAAACAGGGTTGAGCGTAACTGTAAAGATCATATTTATTGTCTTTCCTTTTGAATGGGATGGTATTTTTTCAGAACTAAATCGGTAAGCGCCTCTCCAGGTTTAAGCTCACTTACCTTTTCCATCACTTTTTCGATGCCATCTTTGGCGATCATCGCCTTCATTTCTTGCGCCAAAGGATCTTCGGGGTGATCAAAAGAATAGGCTGCGGCGATGCCAAAACTTAATGTCTCTGGCACATTACCGGTCTTCTCTACCAGACGAGCAGCACCGATGAGGCGATCTCTGGGTGCCAGTTTACGCAATGGATCGCGGGCTATGCGGAAGATTGTATCTCCCAGGGAGCGGTTGGCAAAACGCGCAACCAGATCATTTTTATGTTCTTGCAACCACTCCGCTTTAACACCATAAGCTGCGACGATACCTTGAATAGATTCAGCCATCGCCTGTTCGAAAAGCGTGCGAATGCGCGTATCTTCCAGCGCCTGGTATCCATATTCATAGCCATGCAGGTAACCGAAATACCCCAGCAGCGCATGTCCGCAATTATGGATATAGAGCTTGCGGGCCGTGTAGGCTGGGAAATTATCGCAGACAACCATATTACTGATGGTGGGCGGATGACCGGCAAAACCTGTACGGTCAACTGGTAATTCTTTGAAAGGTTCGACAGCTATCAGACGGGGATCTTCGGCGCGCATCTCAGCGGTGGGCGGCGGCACCATACGCCCAATGACCGTATCTACAAAGCCAACATGAGTTTGAAAATATGTATGTTCTTCGGGGGTAAGGTGTTCACCTACCATTTTTCGAAAAGATGCAGCCGCATCTTTAAGATTTTCACAGATGATAATATTGAGAGGTGTACTGGAATTTGCCGCTGCTCGCTTGGAAATTCCTTTTGCTACCAATGGAGCAATCATCGGCAAAACGCGTGCCCCAACGGCTGTCGCAGCGATACTCGCTTCTTTCAATACCGCGCTGATTTCTTCTGCCTGGCGTGAATGCAGCGCCCTGACTGGCGAGATGGTTACTTCTTCTGTTTTTTCGTTACTAACCAGACGGATGGGATAACTTTGATGAGAATTCAAACTTTCAATTAAAGGCTCATCTACATCTACAAAGATGACCTCATACCCGGATTCGGAAAATAGCTGTCCAATAAATCCTCTGCCGATATTCCCGGCACCGAACATCACGGCAATTTGCTTCAAGAGACCTCCATGTTAATCAAGGCACCAGGTAACCATAAGGGAATGTTTCCTGGTGCCTTGAAGGTTATTCATTATGGCAGCATTAAATTAAGGAATTCCTTTTCCGCCTCAACCGTCCATTCACGCCCATCCTTCATTTTTGCATAAACGGTAGGCATTTTTTCTTTTAGTTCGGGCAAAGACGTAAGCGGCATTTCTTTGATGTTAAGATAGATGACCACTTTACCAGGGAAGACTTGTTCTTTCACTTTTTGGAGACCTTCACGTGCGGCATGGATGGATCCAATCGCTGCCAATGCTCGGTTCGGAGATAATTCTTTCGATTCAGTCTTCTCCAATGTCATTACAAAATCATCCATTGTAGAACCGGAATGACCGATATAACGGGCTGTCTTGAGATAGACATCGCTGACGTCGAGGTCAACCATTGTGCCTTTTCCGACCCCTGCGAAAACGTTCATGACGCCTTCAGGGGCAAGATGCATGGCTGCATCGGCGATAACAGGTGCAATCGGTGCCAGAACAACGACATCATCAAAGCCGCGCTTGAAGAAGCGCGCCATACCGGCGGCATAGACTTCTTTATCGTTTGGATTGAGGCAGATGAACTCAATCTTCTTTTCTTCAGCCTCAGCTTTATAAGACTGGTATAGATCATCCAGACGCGCATTGCTGACATCGGTAGCAACAATGGTCGCTGGTCCATCCGCAAATTGAATGGCGCGCTGTACGTGCATACGTCCAATCGGACCACCTGCACCGACGAACCAGGCTGTGCCACCCGGCTTGATCGCGGAGCGGATGGCGGGTTTGTTATACGAATGAGAGATGTCTGGATCGCTGCCACCCACATATCCCCAGCGCATGTAGTGGATACGACCCACATCAATGCTTGCTTTGCGTGCCAGCGGTTTATCGGCGATGATTGCCATCATACCAAATTGAGTCAAATAAGGGCTGGCTTTCTCAATCAAATCCACATTGGCGCCCAGCAGGATGATGTCATCGATCGATTCTTTGGCGATGCTGGAAAAGTCATTCACCTCAATGACTTCAACGCCCAACTTCTTTGCGCTTTCTTTTAACCAGGCGGCGAAAGAAGCGGGAACATCTGTGAGCATCAAACGCGCCGGGTGTGATTTATTGTCAAATCCCTGGCTGATGGTGTACGGTTTGTTTTCGCCCGCGCCGATGATCCAGGTTGTACCGCCATTTTTGAGGCTGGTACGGTATTCCAGGCGATAGGCAGCTACAGCGCATGCCCACGGTTCAACCAACGCGCCCTCGGCATAGCCGGTTTCAGGTTGGATTGGGATGATATTGCTTCCGGCATCCGTCTTTAAAACGCGGTGGTCGAGGATGTTGTATTGGGACAAACCGCCCTGGATAACGTAGCCATACGCGGTACTGACACCACCATGAAAAATATCTGCCTGGATAATAAACCGGTCACCGACTTTATATTGGTCGCCCAGATTTGCTCCGACTTTAACAACGGTTAAGGCGGCTTCGTGTCCAAGCGTAACAGGATATTCTTTCATATCCTTAACGATGCGCGGGTGGTTTTGTCCCTGGGTGATGACTTTAATATCTGAGAAACACAAACCACAGGCATCATGGCGGATGAGAAGTTCATCGGGACCGATCTCAATGTTCTCAACTTCGATCGGTTTTCCATCTTTTCCCATATTCTCAAAGCCTGCGCCGTAGAGAGGCCACAAGAGGTATTTAGATGGGATGGGATTTCTGGCATTGTAATATTCTTCGTATTTACCGGACATAGTTGCTCCTGATAATAATTTAGATTGAAGTGGCGGCTGAAACGGCTGTCAGAATTTTTTCTGGGGTTGCCGTAATAGAGAGTGCCTTTAGCAGTTTCAAGCCAAAGGCTCCAGGCGGGGTTAATTTCCCAACCTGGGTATAAAAGGTGTTGCGTTCTTTGCGGCTGGGCAGGTTTGTCTTTGCCCATGCGCTTTGATAACCGAGTTGGAGAGCGCGTTGCATCAGTGTGTGACCATAAATGAAATAGGCACCGTCGATGAAAGCTTGACGTACCGGGGCAAGCTCGGGCACGTTGAAATCATCTATCTTCTTCTGTCCATGCGCGTTCATTTCTGTACCGATGTTAAGCGGCAAATCGAGTTGCTGGGAAAGTTTGACAACTTCGTGCAGGTAGCTGACCTTAATCCGGCGTGTTTCAGGGTCGGCAATATTCCAATTACGGTCTGGAATAATGTTGAGTGCAACGGCGCCCTTGCGGATGAGTAATTCAAGCAATTCGGTGATGGCTTGCTCGCCTGTCGAAGTGCCATCCAACCAGGTGGCGCAGGGCAAAGCACCACATTCGACAGCCATTTCGTTGACTTCTTCTAAACTGGGAAACTCGCCTGCATCAGGCTGTACATAACCGGCACCGCCGCGTTTCATCAATTTGGAACGCACCGTGTTCAAGAAAGCTGGCATATCTTTGTATAAAGCCACGATTTGTTCGGGTGACATCTTGAATTTTTCGGACCAGAAGGCGATCGGATCAGCGACTTTCTTTTCGGCGGCATCTTTGTAAGCCGCTAGAAGATGGCGTTCAGTAGCGGTACCGCCGGGTGTCAGCGGAAGGACGTCCTTTTCGTAATTGATCGTAACCGGATCAAGGTAGCGGTTAAGGCGTTCCACCATACCGCGGTTACGCTCAATGGCACGCTGGCGCATATCATCCAGGATGCGGGCAGCAGAAGCAGGCGCTTTGCTGGCGGTGAAGCCAATCACCATATAATAAAATATACCTGGTTCGCCGGGAGAGTTGATTTCACGCGTTGAAAATTCGGGAATAAAGACGCGGGTTTCAAGTCCTGTACTGGCGCGTACTCCTACCTGATCGCAAGCGTTAAGGAATTCATCCACGGCATCCAGGACGTCAAAATCCACCGTGCCGATCAGTTTATAACCTTGTCGTTTTGCCAGCCAGGCTAAAGCCGTGGGTGAGTAGCCATAGGCATTGAAAGAGAAAAACGTATGGCAGTGCATATTAACGACTTCTGCCTCTGGCGGTATGGATATTTTCCCTTCTTGCAGCATTGCCACCAATTCTGTAAGTGCCTGAGAGCGAACTTTCAGGTCAAAGTCATTCAATTGAGTTTCTAAGGCTTGGATTTTTGAAGATGGTTCGTTCATAGAATTATCCTATTTAGCTGACCTTCAAGATAACTTTCACACCTTCGCGCCTTTCGGCAATCTCGAAGGCTTTTTGGAATTGTGTCAGCGGGTATGTATGGGTAACCAGAGAGTGAATATCCACTTGTCCGTGAGTGACCAGCGTGGTTGCAGCCGGATACGTATTTACCATTCGGCGGTCAATCATGATCGTCAACCCTTTTCGCCGCGCGGTAGAAGCTTTAAAAGAGGTTCTATCGTCCGCCGGGATACCGATCAAGACAGTCCGTCCGCCGGGTTTGGCGGTTTCGATGGCGGTTTCAACGGCATCGTTCATCCCTGCAGCTTCAAAGGACACATCCACACCGCGATTGTTCGTGGCTTTTAAAATTTGTTTTGCCTCATTTCCGTCTGCCAGGAAAATATCAGTTGCCCCTAATTCCTTTGCCATTTCCAAACGAGATGAGATTTTATCGGTAGCGAAGATACGGGATGCACCGGCAGCGCGCGCAGTTTGCAGTGTTACCAGTCCAACAGGTCCACAGCCGAAGATTCCCACGCTCATACCTGGCTGGACATGCCCTAGACGGACTGCATGGACCCCGATTCCCAACGTCTCGAGTAATGTGCCGTCGGCATCGGAAATTGAATCAGGCAGCGTAAAAAGACCTTCTTCAGGCCAAGCCATATACTCACGCAGAGAACCATCCACGCCTAATGTTCCGGCAAAGCGCATATTGGGGCAGACATTTTGTTTACCCTCGAGACAAAACTCACATTTTCCGCAGGGAATTGCTGGGTCGACAGTAACCCGCTCACCTTTACGAGGACCGCTTTCGATTACCGCGCAAAACTCATGTCCGAGGATGAGTGAATCGCCTTTGGGTAAGAAGGCTCCACCGATACCTCCTTCGGAGAACCAATGGACGTCTGAACCGCAGATGCCGACTGCTGTGACTCGCAGGAGGACTTCGCCTTCTTTGGGTTGGGGAACAGCTTCATCTGACAAGCGCAGATCGTGAATACCGTGAATCCGGAGTGCTTTCATTTGGGAATACCACCTTTTATTACTTCAATAAACTCATTGCTTCAATGAACTCATTGAAGCAATGTACTCATTGATTTGACCATCCCAGATGGATGTTATTTTAGATAAATGAAATTATAACACAGAATTAGTATTCAATTTTCGTAAAAGCGGAGGATATCGCCAAAGATAAACAGGAATCGCAAGAGAATAAAGGTAATAATAAGATTTTCGCGTAGCGTTTCTCCGTGCTTGACTTTGTTTATCGTGCGTGATAACATGAAGAACTGCGTTTGCGTGGAGTCTGTATGCGGCGTGAACATTTGATCTTCCTTGCCTTTATAGCACCGAATTTTTTTCTCTTTGCGGTATTTACCTATTACCCTATCTTATACAGTATTGCACTTAGCTTCAGCGGCTGGAATTTTCTCGATCCACAGATTCGTTTTGTTGGAATAGAGAATTATCTTCGTTTGGTGCAGGATGGTGATTTTTGGCGCGTGTTGGGAAATACACTGCTTTATGCCGTTAGTGTTGTCCTAATTGCGCAAGGGTTGGCATTTCTCCTGGCTCTTTTCCTTAACCGGCGGATGCCTGCTCAACCTTTCTTCCGCACCGTAGCGTTTACCCCTCATCTTACCATGACGGCGGCGGCGGCGTTGGTCTGGGTTCTGCTTCTCGACCCAATGCAGGGACCTTTGAGTGCACTCTATCACGCGATTGGGGTAGAGGGGATACGTTTTCTCACCAGTTCTGCACTGGCGTTATGGGCTGTAATCATTGTGGGCATCTGGAAAGAGGTCGGTTTCGCATCCATCTTCTTCTGGGCTGGTTTGCAAGGCATCGACCGCGATATTTATGATGCGGCGCGAGTTGACGGCGCTTCTCCTTTTGCCATACTGCGCCAGATTACCTTGCCATTGATGACGCCTGTGATTTTCTTTCTGATGGTCAGCGGTTTTATCCAGGCAATGAAGACCTTCGATATCGTTGCGGTAATGACAGAAGGTGGACCCGTCTATCCTGCCTCGGCGACCTATGTCTACCACCTATATAAACTAGCATTCCGCGACTTCCAGGCAGGTTATGCTTCGGCTCTGGCGGTGGTCTTCTTCGTTCTCATCTTTGGAGTTACCCTCCTGCAAATAAAATTATCGCAGCGTTGGCTTTATCGGGGAGAAAATAGTGCCCAGATTTAACCGAGAGGATATCTTGTCCTACATTGTGTTGGTGACTGCCACTTTATTGATTGGGCTGCCGTTTTATTGGATGCTTATCACCGCACTCAAACCCATTCAGGAGATAGCCTTGTATCCTCCTCGTTGGTTACCAGGCGAAATCCGCTGGCAAAATTTTAGCGAAGTCTGGCAGGCGGTACCTTTCGGGAGGTTTTACCTCAATAGCTTATTTACCACCTTTTCAACTTGTTTTCTGCAGCTTGTTTTTGCAGGTTTGATGGCGTATGGTTTCGCTTTTATTCCTTTTCCGCATAAACAAGTGCTTTTTTTTCTGGTATTAGCGACGATGATGATCCCTGAAGAGATGAAGATTGTGCCAAATTATCTCCTGCTCGAACGATTGGGATGGGTGAATACATACTGGTCTCTGATTATTCCACCTGCTGCTCAGGGATTTCCTGTATTCGTCCTGTATATGTGGTTTCGCACGCTGCCGCGCGACTTGTTGGATGCGGCAAAAGTGGATGGTGCCGGGCATTGGCGCACTTTCTGGCTGGTGGTTGTCCCTGCCAGCCGTCCGATGGTGATTGTTTTAACTTTGTTTGCTTTTGTAAATCGCTGGAATGATTATCTTTGGACGCTGATTGTTACGAATAAAACGGTTATGCGCACGCTGCCAGTTGGTCTGGCATATTTCAAAGGCACCCAGGAGGGAGGAGATCACTGGAATCTACTGATGGCGGCGGCGCTATTGGCTATCTTGCCTCTGATCATCTTATTTCTGCTTCTGCAACGGCGTATCGTGGAAGAATTGCCCGCTTTGCACATAACCTCCAACCGCTGAGGTTAAGAGCAGAAGAATGCCTGTTTTTTTCTATTGGATAATGCCTACCGCGTTGGAGGGTGCCCAACCCTGTAATTTGCCGCCCGGCAGTGCCAGGCGTACCCAATCTGCACGCTGCTCAATAATCGTAACTTCTGCACCGTCATGCAGCGTGAACTGCTTTACCGACTGCCCCCCCGGCGCACTGCTTACATCTACTTGTTTGACCTGGATGACACCATCCGGGCTGTTATGATCAACATATAAACGACTGCCCAACGAAACGGCGCATAAAATTAACAGTAATCCAAGGATGATGCATGAATATTGGATGCTTTCTTTCCAGTTCCCTTTGAGCAGGGGTGTGATGAGTATCATCAATAGGATGGTAACCAGGAACCAGAGTCCCAGGGTAAGAATCGCCAGTTCGTTGAGCGTTAAACGCTGGCGGGTAAAGCCTGCCAGATAAGTGATAATCCCTTCATTGTTTTCATTTTCAAGCCGGTCGACTTTCTGACCGCGGCAGAGGTTGAGGTTGGCGGAAATATCCGCATCACGCGGGGAAATTAATTGGGCGCGGCGGTAGTTTAGAATGGCTTTACCCAACTCTCCTTGTTTGAAGTAGGCATTTCCCAAATTGTAAAAAAGATTTGGATGAACGATACCTTGATCTACCAATTGCTGGTAAGCCTGACTGGCTAAAAGGTACTGGCTGGTTTCGTATTGGCGGTTGGCAGCCGCCATTGTATCGCTCGCTCCCGCGACAAGTTTTTCCGTTGTGAAGGAAGGATTGATGGCAAGGGTGATCAGTACAATAGAAAAAACGAGAAAGGTGATGATCACGCGTTTCATGGCAGCCTGTTCTCCAATTCGTCGATCAATTTTTCTGCTTCGTCCAATAGATTTTCGGCATAAGTAGGGTTGCCTGCTTCAGGAGCAAACCGTCCCACTTCGGTCTTGAAAAGGCAGTCTTGCACACGCTGGCTCAGTTCCGTGGATATATTTTTCTGGGATAATAATTCAGCCAATGCCTGGCTTGTCAACCCAGCTACCGGTTGGTTGAATTTATCGGATAGAAAGTCTGTGAGTGCGAGGGCAACCGCATGGTAGACATCATCACTTCCTTTGCGTCCTGCCTCTAAAGTTCGACGGGCATTCTTGCGCGCCTGCATCCGGCGTGTCCAACCGCTGTCACTCTCCAGACGCTGGCGATATTTTTCCCAAA
>JBAXBF010000095.1:0-10352 GCA_037142095.1 Chloroflexota bacterium | reverse complement strand
AGGTTAATAAATATTCCATACCATGAATAGTAGCGATAGCGATATGAAGTGCGTCCTCGATTGCTTGAGTAGGGATAATCTTTTCACTAATCAATGCCCGAGTTAATGATAGAGATTCTTCTTTCAACGCAAGCAGAGTAAGATCACTGATGAAGTTCAGGCGCCGTTCGACGGCTTGTTGATCTCCGGCGCTGACTTCTTGAACAACAAGTTGTGAGATATAAAGGTCATAAAAGTTTTTCTGTTCATCCCACCATGTCTGTGTAATCTGTTGGTGGGCTGCAACAACCAAATCTCGGCTAGGGCGTGCTGTTAAGTAACTAATGATGGTAGTTTCGATATAAAGCTTAGATTTTGGAGCATTAACATCCATGCTAATAGTATAGCATATTTCGAAGTATCGGGTTGCGAGACCTCAGCAGTTCTCAATATGAGGACAATTGCGCCAAAAAGCACAAGTTTTGGACTTAAAATATGAGAATATTGCCATTATATACTTGTAACCGGGGCAACTGTATTGTCAAACTTGCCCTATTGAAAATTATTGAATTTACCCCTTGACAAGCTGTCTGCCATCAAGTACAATTCAAACATTAAGGAAGACCGCTCTAAAGCGGTCTTTTTGTTATTAACGATTGTTGCTGATTGTTCGAGGAAGTACCATGGTTATAATCCATTCATGCTTGATATTAGCATGAGTATAACCAGAGCCAAAGCGGGGGACGAAGATGCCTTGGCGGATCTTCTTCACCAAAATCAAGGGTTGATTCATAAAATTGCCTTTCAATTCCAGCGCATCTATCAGGGACCAACCGAAATAGACGACCTGATTCAAGATGGCAGCCTGGGATTACTGCACGCCGTCAAGAAATATAATCCCCAATTTTCTGCTAAATTCTCAACATACGCCTACTATTGGATTCGGCATGCCATCTGGCGCAGTGGCTTGAAGGAACATGATCTGTTTCGTTTGGGAGTGCGTGAGTCGACCGATTTGATGACCTACCGTAACACAGAACGGGTGATGAAAGACACCCTTAGTCGCCAACCAACTCTCAAAGAAATTGCGACCTTCTCGAAAATGAGCCTCAAGCGGGTAAAGCGCGCCCAGGAATTTGCCCGGGCGAGCAAGGTTTCCTATGATGAGATTTGCGAGGTGGAAGATATCGGGGAACCATTTCAGAGCGAGGAAGCCTCCGATCTATTGGCAGACATTTTAGCCGACCTTCCCGAATCCGAGCGAAGCGTGATCGTTGCGCGCTTTGGTTTGGACGGCGAGCAAGCCAAAACCCCACGCCAAGTAGGGCAAGCCTTAGGTTTAACCGTGCGCCAAGTGAATGAAATCGAAAAACGAGCCATGGATCAGCTGCGCCATTGGATGAATACCCCCTAAGAATAACCTATGCCGCATCTTTTTTACCGAGCTCAGCCAAAACCTCATCGGATAAATCGAGCACTTCTGCTACGCTGGTTACACCCAGAGCGATTGCGATCTTAGCCAGGGTTTCGGTCGTCAATCCTGTACTGCCAGCGTAGACATCGCGGGCGGTTTGGTGGGAAATATCAGCCATGATGCATTGGGCAATAAACATTTTTTCACTCCATCCCTTGCGTGCCACAACCTTGCGGACTTTACTTTGTAATAATTTCATTGTCTGATCTCCTCAGGAATAGTATAGCCGATTTATAATCTGTTGTCAAGTGTTATTTCTAAAACTATGTACAATATTATAAATATGAATATATCTAAAACACTTGACAAACGATTAATTATATGGTATGATATATTCATGGAAACGAAAACGGCAAAACTTCTCAATGAAAAAAATAACGGAGCAAAAATCATGCAATATGAACCCAATACTCAGTTAGTAGTCAAGACAGCCGATGATCGCCGAGTGACCATTGATATATGGAATACAGACTTCTATGAGGATGACCTGGAGAATGAACTCCCGGAGTGGTTAGAGCCTGTGACCTGTACAGCCAGCCAGTCGCCCCGTGAAGGAAGCCATATAGCAAAGTGCCTGAGCAATCGCCCAGCCAGCCAGCCAGTCGCCAAGGTTTCCCATGATATCGATTGCGAAGATATCCTAGGAGATGATGATTATTAGGAAGCTAATAATCATATGCAATTGATAATATCAGCCAACCAATCAGATCGAAATAAGGAATTTGAAATGGAAGAAAAAATACAGTCCCTCAAGAATAGTTTGATCGCCGCCAATGTTCCCCACTATTTCACCGGTGACTTTCACCAAGATGGGGTGAGATTGGTAGTTTATCATACAGTCGAGTCATTGAAAACGCTGTCTTTGGAAGCGTGGGGTGAGATGGTAAAAGCTGCAATGCCTGCCAATATGATGTTTATCAAAGTAACCAAAAGCGGTTATCAGCATGATGGTTCGCGGATGTATGGCTTCACCGCCCACATCAGTGTATCAAAATAAAGCCCCATCGGGGGCTTTTTCAAACCAAAAACAAATCGAAAAATAACGCAGAATTACAAACAACAGGAGTAAATTTATGAAAAGAATAGCTGATCTCGTCATTACTAAAACAGATTTTGGAACTATCTCACATTGGATCAAAAAAGATGGTGAAGTCAGAATTGTAGCGAAATATACTACTTATATGTTACGCCGATTATCTGGAACATATACCAGTCATAAGGAAGATTTTATTGATGATGTCAAAGAACAATTGAAGGCAGGTTGGACGATAGCCTCAGCATCCGCTGATTTCGATCTTTCCCTACTCAGTGACGATCCAAAATAAATCACCCCTCCAATATTCGGAAAGATAATTTTGTGAAAAATGAGCCCCTTCGGGGGCTTTTTCAAACCAGTACAAAACAAATTTTAGGAGAAATTATGATGATGGGATCAGATTTTAGTTATTTATTTGAAGGGTTAATCAGGACTATCGAAGATCCAAAAAGACAAGAGAAACTTCGTGCCACTCATGAAGCAAACCATAGCAATTGCGAAACTTGTCCTTTTATCATGCTGTGTAATTCTAATTCTTCTAATAAGAATAAGAAATAAATTGAACCAATTCGCATTTATTTATTGAGGATAAATCAAAATGACTACCAAATTTGTCGCTGTCAATTCTGACAATAAAATCGTGTATTCCATCGAAGCCGAGACAAACGCCGCTGCCGAGTTGAAGTTTGCCGAAATTGAAATTATCAAAGGCATGTCCTTTCAGGTGTTCGAGGCTGGAGAGATCACACCGCCGACAGATCGCCAAATCTGGGCAATCATCTTCCGCTTGAATAAGCAATTACGCGCCATTGCTGGAGCACTGCTCGAACAGGCAAAGACGTACGAGTTTGATGATATTCTCCAGGAAATGCGCATCGCCCTTTACAAGCGGGCTTGTGGTGATCCTTGCTTTATCTACAGTCTGGATGCTTATATCCTCAACCAGGCAGCCTGGGCTGGAAAGCATTTCTGCGAATCGGATCGTTTCTACGATAAGACGAATGTTATTTTCGATGATAAAGAAGACGCTGAGGAAGATGCCCCCGACTTCTTTGAACTCCAACCCGATGAGAGCGCATCTCCAGAAGAGCGCACGGAGGATCGAGAATTTGCACAGACCATCGCCGAAATCGTCAGCGAGCTACCCAAATACCAGCAGAAGATTGTCCAAATGTTGGCAGAAGGCTATGCCCAAAAAGAAATCGCTGCCGAACTCAAGTTGCTGCCATCGGCGATCTCAATGGCAAAGAAAGCCATTCGGCAGGCAGTCGAGAAAGGGTTGCAGATGCGTGATTCATTCATCGCCGATGCACCATTACAATTGACTATGTTCAATTGATTTTTGAACAAAAACTATCTGAAACGGTATTAATAGTAGGGGAAAAGCAAGAAAATAGCTTTTCCCCATTTCCAAATTAAAGAGAATTTGTCCTCAAAAATATACATTTTCACAAACGGAGGATCATGAAAACAATTCAATTTAACAAAACTGAAATGCAAGAATTTCTCAAGCTCAACGGAAAATCATTTTTCGTTTCCAGAGCCGTCGTGCCCCAACCTGAGTTGGGGATGGATTGGAAAGGTCTTTATCAGATTGCCGATGACCAGATCGACTTACCAGACTGCCTCTGCCCATTCGAGATCGGTTCGGATTTGCTCATCCGAGAGCAGGTCAAGATCATTGGCGCAAATATCGACAAAACCGATCCAACTATCTGGCAGGTGCATCTGCAATATACCGCTGACAGTACCGAAACTTGGCAGGAATGCCCCAAAAGGTTGACCCGCCAGTATCCTTCTGGACCGCCAATCGGTGCAACCCTGACCTGCTTCGTGGAAGCCTGCCGTTATAAACTCCACGTGTCCGGCGTTGGGTTGGATCATAATAAAAATGCCAACCGCTGGGAATGGTTGTTATGCCTCGAACAACCTTAAAAAATCTTGGTTGGACATGCCGCCTTCATGGGGTTTCCAAGCCCCCATGGGGTTTCCGCGCCAGGCAGTTCACTGTTTATAATTTTATAAATATAGATTTGACCAAACTTTAGACCAAAGACCAAAATACAAGAGGAGACTATTTATGTTATTTCAAAAGGCAACCAAAAAGCAAGCCAAACTCAGACTGGCATTGATCGGGATTTCAGGTAGTGGAAAAACATTCACTGCCCTGACCCTTGCCAAATGTCTCGGAAAAAAGACCGCCGTGATCGACTCTGAAAAAGGGAGCGCATCCAAATATGCGGACTTGTTTGATTTCGATGTACTCGAACTCGAGAACTTTCATCCGAATAATTACATCGAAGCCATCCGGGCTGCTGAAGAGGCTGGATATGAAGTCCTGATTATCGACAGCCTTTCACACGCCTGGATCGGAAAAAGCGGGGCGCTCGAGCTGGCAGATAAAGCTGCAACGAAACCGGGCACCAACAAATTCACGGCTTGGCGGGATGTCACTCCATTGCACAACGAATTGGTTGATACCATGATCGGAGCAAAGCTGCACGTTATTGTAACCATGCGTTCAAAGATGGATTATGCCATCGAGAAAGAAAAGGATAATAACGGCAACGAAAAGAACGTGGTAAAAAAATTAGGTATGGCAGCCGTTCAACGGGATGGCATGGAATATGAATTCGATGTGGTGGGTGATATGGATTCAAACAACAATTTATCGATTACCAAGACGCGTTGTATCGCCTTACACGATATGGTTTATAACAAACCTGGTGAAGAATTAGGCCATCTGCTCATAGATTGGCTGTCCTCTGGTGAAGCTGTAAATGAAAAATGGTCACGTGATACTACAACGATGCTGGTAAAAAGCGATGTAGTTGCCTCCACGAACGAGGCGATAGAGCTTCTCGATCTTTCCAACCTTCCTGTAAATGTGAATAAGATCATTTTAAAAGGGTGGGTCAATAAGTATTCTGAGGCTAAGAAAGCCGGAATGGCTTTGGATGTTGCTGTGAAAATTGCCAACAATGCCTATTCCGATTATCTCGACAAGCAAATCAAGAATGATGGTATGGCTAAGGATACCACATCCCCTGTATTGATCCCATCACCCGCCGAAAGCGAAAAATCAAAACTTGTTCCGCCCCCTACCGGTGGAAATGGGAAAATGCCTGCGCTAGTTATGACGCAGTTTGACATGGATAATTCGGAGCAAGATGCGGAATTCTAAATAGATAAGGTAAGTGTGGCAGGTGCAAATCTGCCACACTCATACCAAAGGAGATAAAAAATCATGCCATGCAACGCAATAGCAACAGCCAGAGCAAGTGTAAAGTTGGCTGCCGATGTCCTGACTAAGGAACAGGCATGCGCAGTAGTTGAAGCCATTCTAAAGGCAGGTGGTGGAAATGTCATTAGAAATTCAGATAGTTTCGCTTATAGGAAAAATGCTGAATGGGCAAACATCAGGATCGTAAATAGGGAATGGGATATCAAAGCCGCTACACCCGAACTTGCAGAGCGTTTGAAAACGGGATTGACGCTTGGATTACAACGCGCCGCCGGAGCTGTGATGCAAGAAAAAATCAAGCAAGCTCTGGCTGAAAAAGGACTGGTAACAGAAGCACATCGCGCCTACAACGGAGCGATGGTGATAAACCTGGAGGTGTGAATGAAAGCCAGATTGGTTATTACAGATACAGGTGAGATCGGTATCTTCACCGATGAAGGTACATTCGTTGAAGGCAAGGGAAAGATCGAAGCCATGTGGCAATTACTTAATGAGCTTGGGATCGACTTGAAAAACATTGGAGACGTTGAACAACACAGGCACGATAACGAAACGATTACACAGGCGATCGTCGAGGGAAATCGAGTAACCATCAACCAGCCGATCATAGAGAATGTACCGCCTCATGTTCACTAACAGGATAAATCCCTAATCGAATTTTGAACAAAAACCATTTGAAACGGTTTTAATAATATGGGGAAAAACCAGAAGTTGGCTTTTCCCCAATATTTCATCGTATTCGTACCGAAATAAAGGGAGATAAATTATGGCAAAAGAAAATGGTATACCAAAGTGGACACAAGAAATGCTTTCCAAATATAAGAGTGGGATCGCCCATGCCTTCATTCTGCACTTCAATATCGCAGATTACGTAATTCCTGGGATAGATATGCGCAACTACCTGACAAAACTGATGGCAAACAGACAGATGACGGTTTTCTATAATCGTTCGGAAGGGATCACTTTTGGCAGTCCAAGTATGGAAAAGAAATTCAAAGAGATGCTGGGCTTGACCAAACCCTCCCAAACCGACCCAGCCCTGGTTGCACTAGGAATTGGTGTGGCAGATTCTGAATTACCCCGTGATCCTTCCGCAGCCCTGCCTCTTCTAGAAAAACTTCTTAGAATGGGTAATGCAAACGATAAATTATGCGCCATTATTATCGAATATGCCGAGACGGTTTGCCCGCCAGCGGATATGAGTTCGATGTCAGCAGGTGATAGAGTGAATTTGGTAACCCTTTCTCGTTGGGGTCGCGATCCACAGATCTCAGCCAGCGGCAACCCGATCTTTTTGCTTGCCGAAAATCTGACCGATATTCACACTTCCATCCGGGCTGCATCCAGCCGTTATGAAGCTATTGAAATCCCTTTGCCAGGGTTCGATGAAAGATTGAACTTTATTGAGAAATATCTACAAAGGGAAGACAGACTGGACACATTTGATATTACTCCGCAGGAGATGGCAAATGCAACCGCTGGTTTGAGTATATTAAGCATTGAAGACATCTTCTTACGTGCGGAACTCGAAGGCAAACTCTCCAATGACCTCATCAAAGAGCGCAAGCGGGACATTATCCGTTCAGAGTTTGGCGAAGTCCTCGAAGTCATGGAACCGGCAGTTGGGTTTGAAGCGATCGGTGGTTTGCAGCACGTCAAAGATTTCTTTGTTCGTTGTGTGATTGATCCAATTCGCAAGGGAAACTATAACCGTGTTCCGATGGGAATTTTGATGACGGGACCCGCTGGAACCGGCAAGTCGATTATGGCAGAAGCGGTGGCGAAAGAAGCCGGAGTCAATGCCGTCAGCCTCAACCTCGCCCGCATTTTAGGTCAATATGTCGGCGCATCCGAACGCAATCTGGAAAAAGCTTTGCGTGCTATTGAGAGCCTTTCCCCGACCATCGTATTCATGGACGAGATCGATCAGAGTGTCAATCGTGGTCAGGGTGGCGATTCCGGCGTTTCTAATCGCATCTTCAAAAGATTGCTCGAATTTATGAGCGAAGGGAAACATCGCGGGCACATCGTGTTTCTGGCTGCTACCAACCGTCCTGATTTGATGGACGCTGCTCTGAAAAGACCGGGACGATTCGACAAGAAGATACCTTTCCTCATTCCAGACGAGAATGAACGTAAAGAAATCTTCCGAGTTCTCAGCCGCAAATATATACCGGCTGGTGTCTTTCCGCAAGATGTAAAGCTATACGAAGTCATCCAGATCACCGAAGGTTGGACGGGTGCAGAGATCGAAGCTGCCGTCGTCAAAACAGTAGAGCTTATGGAAGATTTGCAAATCGACATGGTTCAGGGTTTAGTAGAAGCCGTTACACGCTTGTCCCCATCCACAGCCGACATCGAATTTATGACCATGCTGGCAATCCAGGAGACTAATGATAAAGACCTTTTGCCCGAAAAATATCGCAAGAGTCTGGATGACCGCAAAGAGTTGACTGAGAAAATCAGAATGACCACACCTTCAGAAAGGGGAAAACGAGATTTATAAATAAGAATATGATTTTAGAAAGGAATAAAGAGTCATGAAAAAACCTGTAGCAAATTTACGAGAAATAATGGATGGATTTGCTAATGAAGTAGTAAATATCAATTACCCAATTATAGATAAAGCCGAGTCAATCGAACAAATCATCTGTCTGGCAGTTTTTATGGCAAATGACAAAAATGTAAAAGACCTCAATCAATCAAAAGAATATTTTGAACAGATAGGTGAATGCGATAATTGCCCGTATGTTGAAAATTGTCTTGCTTGTATTATCAATGAGTAGGAAGTATCAAAATAAATAACGAGCGCAGATAAACGAAGGAAAAAATGGAAAACGAAGTTAATATTCTACAGGAGATTAATGTATGAAAACCGAACAATTAGTTTTAGATAAAGGCATTCGAGATATTGCCGAAATATTGGGAGAAGATCCCCAAAATATCAAGATGATAGAGCCAACCTGGATCCGCCTTCTACAACGTGGTGTCATTATTACCCCGCACATTCACCGCTGGCGAGGGTCATGCGCTCTCACTTTCGATGATTTAGGACTTCCTACTCAGGAGAAGAGTAGAGAACCGAAAGCGCAGCAATTTCAGGAGATGCCAGAGATGACTTTGAAGTCTCCCGAAGGCGATAAGAAGTCAGCACCGTCCAACAAAGACTTTCAGGAATTAATGAACCTCGGAAACAAGGTACTTATCCCTCTCGATTACATCAAACGCGCGAATGCCCTGGATGGTGCGATCCGACACGTCCTGCAGAAATACGGTTTTGAAACCTATTGGGGAGTTTTCATTCCAGAAACTGCCTACCAGCAGGCGAAGAAAGAACTGGATGTGCTCAAAGCCAATTACATCCAATTGGCGGGAGAGATTTATCGGGATTGGGATGAGTTGACCAAAGAACTGGTGCAGAAATATACGGTTCAGGCTCATCAAGCCTATAAGCGATATGTCAGACTAAAAAGTGACACAACTTATACCGAAGAGATGTTTGTTGAACGTTTCATCACTCGTATCCTGCAAACCAGACCGAGTAGAGAACAGGTTCGAGACAGTTTTAGGATCGAGATCGGTATTAACTTTATTCCCCTGCCTTCGCTCCTCGCCGAAGATATTGAGAAAGCCAAGCTGATCGGGATTGAGACTGAACAATCGAGGCTTGAAATCGAGATGCGCCGCGATGTTCTGGATAATGCCCGCCGCCAAAAGGATGAATTGCTCAGTGGCTTTATGAAAGATGTCGTTGGGAAATTACGCAGCACTACTTATGAAGCGGTTACGGATGTTCTGGAAAGTATTAGGCGTAACGGAAACCTACATCCGCGTTCAGTGTCACAACTTCGTAATCTGGTGGACAATATCCAGATGTTGAATTTCTACGGAGATAAGGAAATCGATGATTGCGTCAACCAGGTCCAATCCATTCTGGCGATCCCCACCGATAGTAGGGATTTGGGTGATATTACAGCCAGGTTGCGGGATATTGCGATCGTTACGCGTTCGACGCTGCTAAATCTCGCCTTGAATCCGAGGAGTGCAAGAGACGTTGGTATTCCGGATGTGCCGGAGATGGCGATTACCCGTCAGTCTCGTAATAATATCGAAAATGGACTTGATATTACGGCGATGCCAATAAAAAGACAGGGGCGATATATCCAAACAATCGTGCCAGCTATGTTCTAATCGGATGTGTTGCCCAATCCAAAATTATTTGATAGTTGGTTTACGTCAAATATACGCACCAGCCATGTTCTAATCGGATGCGTTAAACAACCAAATATTATTTGACAGTCAGTTTATGCAAACTAAACGTACCAGCAAATGGTTATAGGCGGGGTTATTTACTAACCCCGCCTTGTTTTAATCAACGGCCAATTGGGAGGCGTCTCCCAATAGATCAATCCCTTCCAGAAATGATATTACCGATATAAGGAATAAACTATGAGAAAAGAAAAACTACCCATCAACCGCCAAGCATATGCTGCAGAAATCATTAAATGTCTTGATAGATTGTCTGCCGCTGGGCATAGCAGAAGCACCGTTTTTGAAGACTTCTTGAAATTAGCGGAAGCGAGCCTCGAAGCCTTGCCCCGCCATGTTATAAGCATATC
>JBAXBF010000094.1:0-10353 GCA_037142095.1 Chloroflexota bacterium | reverse complement strand
AACAAAGGTCGCTTTAGTAAAATGGTCGTTCATATCCCCGTGCATGTGATTATGAATCCAAACGCTGCTTTATTAGGCACTGCAGTTTATGGGTTAAGGATGATCCGCTAATTCTGCTGCGTGTCTGCCCGCGGCTTCAATATTTGAATACGTCTACCTTTACCATAAGTTTCCACCGGTTCATAATATTGTAAAATCGGGTTGGAAACCCATGTAACCCAGGCATCATTCTCTTCATTGAAACCAAAATCGGCTAACCGTTCTTCGCTCATCTCTAATTTAAGCGGATCACTGATAATCAGTGAAAAACGGTGCCGCGCCAAATCAGCATAGAATTGATCGAAGTATTTCTGGTCTCCTGCCATTGCCATATCCATTACGAATTTCTTCTCATATTCAGGGACTAATTTGACCCCCTTGATATATCGAAAAGTCAGTAATTGGCGTTGATCCATAAACAGAACTTCACCTTCTTTCTGAGCACTGTCCACTTCCTTTTGGACCCGCGCAATGACATTGGAAATCTTCTCTTCAGGGTGCAGATTTAAAGGTTTCATCTCCAGGACCGGATCGATCAAAGGCAGCGTCACCAGGATGAGCAGCAAAATCTTTACCGGAACAGAGACATGCTCTAATTTTTCAAGTGCCTTACTGCCGCCGCTCTGCCAGGCTAACGCAGCCACGAACACCAGACCAATTAAAAACATATCCAGATTATGCAGATTACTGCCGCCGCCAATCTTGACCGAAGCAATCAGACCCACCAATAAAAAAGCCGTCATGGGTAATAACACCACGCTGATGATCTGCCGGTTCAAATACCATCGCCGCGTCCAGGCTAAAATAATTAATAAGATAACCAGAGGAGCAACAGAGAGAAGCAGACCTAACAAGATACCAGGCGTGTAGGTTGAATTCGGAAACAAGCGGTCCCATAATAGAGGCTGTTTATTGATAGCCTGGATGTTCTTTACCAGAACCGGGAGAAGTACGGCAATGAAACCAGCCGTAATGAAAACGACGATTACTCCAAGCACTACTTTTCTGCGCAGTAAAACTTGGTGCCAGCCTCGTTTCCAACCCACATAGCCTAATATAGCCACCAAGCAGATGGTTATTATGATGGCTGCTTTTACGATAGAAAAATCCCTTTGATCTAAAGTCAATGCCGGTAAAATCACCCCGCCGAATAAACCTGCAATAACGAACAAAGCTGCGTTCGTAAAGCGCACAGGGAGCGGAGCAAAAGGTGTTTCCTTGTCTGTATCGTACTCACAAAAAGCCAACATCCCCGCCCACATTGCTGGAGCAAACATCCAGGTTGAGCGCGTTATAGCCGCATAGTATCCAGCCATTGCAATCAACGGAAGTGCAGCCCAGCGTGGGCTTCGCCAGGCAATCGCCACCAATATCGCAGAAAGAACCAGGGATGTGTACGTTGCCGTTTGATTAAGATAAAGGAACATCCACAAACCACTTAATATCCAGAGTGCCACATTCGTCTTTGTCTGGCGTAATGCAACCCATCCAAGCAAAGCATAAGGCAGGGTAGAAATAAAAGTCGTCCAGAACCTGGCTTGAAAAATTGTAACCGATGGGATCAAATAGGGCAGCCCCCACAGCAATTGCCTGCCAAAATCAATGGAAGCGGCAAGCGGCTTATCCGCAGGAAAAATATAGCGGTCACGCCCGAACAGGATGGAAGCGTCCCACATCCGGTTTCCTTCTGACCATGTAAGGGTAAGTGGGTAATCCGTAACCTGAACAAAAGCCCATGCCAGCGTAAAAGTGCTTCCTGCCAAAATCAGACCCGCCATAAAGCTGGAGAAGTTCATTAAATTGCGCTCGCTTCGCTGAATACAAATACCCACAACTCCTGCGCTTAACAGGAAGAATATCAGATGAAGATAATTTCCAGTGAATTGGTATCCCCAATGGGTATATTGCAAAAAATACACCGGGAAAACCAGCGCAACGACAGCAACAGGTATTCTCAGAATGCCCAGACGGTTCCGCCAGGTACTTAATCTTTGAATGACAGGAGTGGTTTGAACGGGCATCCAAATCACGGCGAAGATGGCGAATACGATCAAACCAAGAAATAAAGAAAACAATCCCAGAGCCAATTTCCATTGTGGTAATAATTTACCAAAAACGGAGGCGATATTAAAAAATTGGATTTCAGCATTTATGGATATTTCCAATACGATCAAACTGACAACCGCACTTAACCCAAAACGGAGCATGTCTTTCTTTGTTTGAACGGGGACATTATTTTCTTGTGCCATAAACATTCCATCCAATCGAGCGATATCTGGTATCGCTCATTCTGAAATCAAAGAAGCAATTATACCTCTAAAGCATTTACCGCATCCCGTTTTTTCTTATCAAGGCTGCGCTTGAACCAATATAGACAGAAAAGAAAAGAAACAAGATATACGGCTGAGGTTGAGAGAGTAATACCTGCTACGCCAAGCGGTTGCACCAATACTGTATTTAATATGATCTTTGTAATCAAGATCAGGATGGTTGCCCACATCAAAGTAACATTCGATTGAACCGCATAAATCATCCGCGCAACCAGGACATTGGCGATATAGAAAGGAATTTGTAGCGCATAAAACATTTGAGCGAAGGACACAACCGCAGTATCTTCCGCAGTAAAAGCCCCGCGTTGGAATACAATTTTGGTGATAGGCGTGGAAAGCAATATGATCCCAATGGTCACCGGGACTGTAACCCCAAATATTAACCATAAGTACTTCGTGAACATTTTCTCCAAGCCGTGCCAATCATGGGTGGAGACCAATTTCGATGCATAAGGTAAAACCGCTGTCCCGAGCGCATTAACTGCCAGGTTCAACGGAATGATGACAATCCGTGTGCTATAGGAAAGGGCGGCTACACTGCCTGGCGGCAATCTACCAGCAGAGTATTGATCCACAAGATCAATCGACGCATTCAGAATCGCGCTTGCCATGATAAAAAGGTATTGCGTAATAAACACCTGCGATTCTGGCGTTAGACCACTCCACGAAGGTAAGATGGGAAGCTGTTCCCGTCTCATAAAAAAAGCGATCAACGCCGCTTCGATTAATGCTCCCAGCGAGAAGCCCACTGCTAACGCGAAAATACCCCCCTTTAACCACAAAAGAAGACAAATAATGGTAACAATGGGTGTAATCGCCACAGAAGCCGCCGGAATCACAAAACGCTCCCCGGCATTCAAGGCTGATTTCCATAAAGTGCTGACGCCCCCAAAAACGATCAATAGCGTGAGAACATAGGTGATCTGCCGGGTAAGCGCCAATTTCTCCGCGCTGAAATTGGCGGCAAAAAATGGAAGGTAAAACGGCGCACAAACAGCCAGAAGGACGGCTACAAGCACAAGCAGCAGGGTATTGCCAAAGATGACATTTCCTAGTAACCGGTCTGATTCTTGCTTGCCGTGCTGCTCGCGGGCTTTAATAAAAGCGGGGATGAGTGCCGCACCAAGTGATGTCGTTACGACACTTACGATAAGGTTGGGGAGGGTGAATGCGATCAAAAAAGCATCCATCGCATCCGATCGCCCAAAAAGATTCGCAGCGACCAAATCTTTTATCAAAATGAAAGCTTTACTGAAGATCGTAACAAACGCGATCGTTACTGTTACGTTAAAAACCTTACGATTGAGGGATGCCGATGACCAGTGATCAATTGTCGAATAAACAGCCTGAGCCGTTTGTTTAATATTTATCATTCGTTAATGATTTGGCTCCATACTGACCACCTGCGATTCCCATCGATGCCATTCTTTATGATGTTTTGCGATAATTGTACGCCCCTCGCCAGGAGAGGTTAATCCAGCAAGTTCCAAATCGGCATCTACCATGATTCGTACCAATTCACAGAAAAGGACGCGCGGTTCCCAATCTAATGTCGTCTGTGCCTTACTCGAATCAGCCAGCAGATAATCCACTTCGGTCGGGCGGAAATAGCGCGGGTCAATTTTCACATAATCATTCCAATCCATATTGAGATAACCAAAAGCTTCATCCAGAAATTCCCGCACAGAGTGAGATTCGCCAGTGCCAATCACAAAATCATCTGGACGATCATATTGAACCATCTTCCACATCGCCGCAACATAATCCGGTGCATATCCCCAATCTCGTTTCGCATCCAAATTGCCAAGATAGAGGTACTGTTGTTTTTGGGCTTTGATGGCAGCCAGAGCGCGCGTGATTTTTCGGGTCACGAAAGTCTCGCCGCGCCGCGGTGATTCATGGTTAAACAAAATCCCGTTGGAAGCAAAAATACCATAGCCTTCACGATAATTGCGTGTAACCCAATAAGCATACACCTTGGCGGCTGCATATGGGCTTTGCGGAACAAAAGGTGTGTTTTCACCTTGGGGAGGTTTTGCACTACCAAACATTTCACTGGATGACGCCTGGTAAAAGCGCGTCTTAATCCCACTTTTCCGGATCGCCTCAAGAAAACGGATTACACCTAAACCTGTGATATTGCCGGTGTATTCCGGTAAATCAAAACTAACCCGTACATGGCTTTGAGCCGCCAAATTATAAATTTCATCCGGCTGTATACTATAGATGAGATCGATCAAATTACCAGAGCTATCCAGGTCGCCATAATGCAGATGTAAATTATGCTGCACATCGCTGGTATGCGGGTCCGTATAGATATGATCAATTCGCCGGGTGTTGAATGTACTCGCCCGTCGAATAAGACCATGAACTTCATATCCTTTGTACAACAAAAATTCAGCAAGATAGGAACCATCTTGTCCTGTGATACCTGTAATCAATGCTTTTTTCATAAATTCTCCTGTTTATAATGATATGCAACATATGATGGTAGGCATAGCTTGTTATAATATTCATTCAATCCGGTTGACTGCCTCAGCATCCATCTCGATGGGCAAGAGACGATCACCGAGAATTTTTAAGAGAACTCGCACCCGTTCTGTTCCAGAAATACGGGTATTAAAGATCGCTTCATAACCTTGAAATGGCCCATAATGGATACGGATGATGTCACCACTCCGCAGATTATCAATAAGATTCACGGTGGTGGTTTCAACTTCCTGAACTCGATTTTGAATAGCATGGATTAATGAATCCGGCACAATCGCTGGTTCCCCGCCAAAACTCACCAGACCGGCTGTATGTTCCATCCATTGGAAGGAAGAGATACCTGATTTTTCCAAATCCACACGGATAAACATATAACCCGGAAAATACGGCTGTACTTTTCGAGCCCGTGGATTCACAGGTTTTATGCGCAAACGCGGGTAGAAAACCTCAAAACCACGCGTGCTAACTAGTCGCCATACCACATCTTCTTTGCGGGGTTTACTACGCAAAGCATACCATTGCAGCGCCATTTTTGAATTTCAAACCTTTCTTACGCGGACAGGCAGTGTCAGATAAATCACAAATCCTATGAATTCGTATGCATAATCAAATGAATTGTTTTTTTCAATTGATCAATGCTTACAGGCTTCAGTAAACAAGCATATGCACCTAATTCACTAGAAGTAATTATATCTCCTCGACCGGCTTGTCCAGTAAACATCACAATAGGCATATCGGGTTTTATCCGTTTAATGATACGCAAAGCACTGATACCATCCAACTTAGGCATCCGTATATCAAAAAGTGCCACATCCCATTTTTCATCAATAAGCTTGATAACAGCCTCGACACCATCATAAGCTGTTTCAGCTCTAAATCCTTCAACTTTTAATTCATCTGCGAGATATTCAGCAAGATCAGATTCATCATCAACAACAAGAACGCGTATCATAAAGTACCTTTGGAATCGATAAATCTCGTCTAGAAATATCGTATATCGATTATGTCGCTATACTTTTTTTTCCGAGAGAGTGGAATTTATTTCTTCGATCAGACCGGATACAACAATCGGTTTTGTCAATGTGATCACATCCAAATCCATTGCCTGAGACATATAGCCTCGTCCAACATATCCGGTAAGTCCGATGATGGGGATTTGAGGAGCAATTTTTTTCATCACTTTTATTACTTGTATCCCATCCAACCCAGGCATCAACATATCAAGCAAGATTAAATCGAAAGGCTGTTCTGTAACTTTCACAATTGCATCCGCGCCATTACTAACCGTTGATACGCTAAAACCGGCATTAATTAATTCATCTCTTAAGAAATCCCGCATATCAGCGTCGTCATCAGCTATTAGCAATTTCGTCATAACAATAACCCTCCGCCGTCTTATTAGAATCGAACATTCCTTCTAATCTTGCGGTTAAACGATCTCATGTATTATATCAGATTTTATTCTCCACCACATTCATAAATCATAACATTAAATATAAATTTGAGAATTGGTTTTTTTCCTTCTATTGAACACGGAGTAGTGTGCGCGCTTCGCGCCAAACTTCCTCTAAGTTGTAATATTCTCGTTGGTCAGTTGAAAAGACATGCACAATAACACCCCCAAAATCAACAAGCATCCATCCATCCTGAGGCTTTCCCTCGATTCTGCCGTGCAGTTTATGAACCTCACGGGCTTTGTCCAACACGACTTTAGCTAAAGCATCCACCATCCGCTCACTGGTTCCTGTACAAAGAATAAAATAGTCTGCAAAGGGAAACAATGTTTGCAGGTCCAATAATAAGATATCTTCCGCTTTCTTATCGTCTAAGACGTTAACTATGGTATGAGCAATTTCTAGTGTATCCAGATTTTCCTACCTTTCCTTATTTATCAATGATACTGAAAACAAACGATTATAAACAGCCCCGTCTGGGCGCAGGTCACTGCGATAAAGGTGAACAGCATCAATCCTGCTGCTGCCCAAATTTTTCAGTCCGGGGGTATTTTCCTGATATTCACTTAAAACATCCGAAAGGACTCGTATCCAATTCGGATCAATATTTTTGGCAACCCGTCCCAGGGTTAAATGCGCTTTAAAAGGACGTCCTTCCTTTTCAAACCCGTGTTCTTCCATTCGATCTTCGATCCTTTGGACGATGGATTTTAAAGGTTCTGGCGTTTCAACCCCAATCCAGATCACATTGGGTTGTTTTATTCTTGGAAAAGCGTCCAAGCCGCCAGCCAGGAGGTCGAAACTGGGACAACCTTCCAGGCAACTTTGCAGCGCTTGCTGGATCGCAGAAATTTTATCGGCGGGTACATCACCCAGAAACTTCAAAGTGAGGTGTATTTTCTGAGCAGGTACCCAGCGCACAATGCCATATTTCGATAATATTTTCAGACGCACCTGGAGAGCCTGCTCTAGTGCATGTAAAATTTTCTCCAGGTTTAAGATTACTTCTGGTGAAAGATTGACAGCAATAAAACTGCGGATGGCAGATGAATGATCAGCTTGCATAGTACCTATAAACATCATACCAGATAATCATCGCTTTGTGCAATCCAGATTAAAGAAAGATTACCAAATTTGTATAACTGGTAATTAATAATCACCTTTGATCATTTCTTTAACGTTACCAACATCGCGTTGGTGCGTTCGATCAATGCCGCGTCTTTGGATAATTGCAAAATCCGTTCCAGGTCGGCAATAGCATTCTTGATCCGCCCAAGCCCTTTATAGACCAATGCCCGCGTGTCTAAAAATTCGGCGTTGTTTGGCTCTTGCGCTAGTGCCTTATCGCAATCCACCAAGGCATTTTGATATCGTTTAAGCTGTGCCAAAACATAACAGCGATTATTATAGGCTGTGGCATAATTAGAATCGATTGCTATGGCTTTGTTGTAGTCGGCAAGCGCCTTATCGTATGATTTCTGCGAGATATAGATTAAGGCACGGCTGCGGTATGTCCATACGTCGTACGCATCCAGCTTAATCGCCTGATTGTAATCTGCCATTGCCAAATCGGGTTGTTTTTGCTTGGCATACACATAACCGCGATAAAGATAGGCTTTTTCCGCCTCTGGATCAAGCTTGATAGCCTGGTTAAAATCAGGAAGCGCAAGGTCATATTTCTCCAACGAATAATACGCTCTCCCGCGGTAGATATACCCATCGGTAAGCGCATACTGCGGATTTATAGTAACTGCTTTACTGATGGCATCAACCGCCTCCTGGAACTTACCGTTCTGGTATGCCTGAATTCCCAATCGGCTATTCTCATCCATTTGAGGAATAGAGGTCGCGACAGCAGTTTGCGTAATGGACAATTGGGCAGCATCTCCCAATTCCCACAATTCCACATTCGTCATTTGCGTGTGAATCCCAAAGCCTTTCTGGCATCCAGAGTCAAGCGCATATTTCAGTTTTCCGCTGCCGTACTCTTTCGTGGTCATCAGATTATCTTTATACTTCAGAACAAGTTTATCATTCACAAAAATGTTTAAGACATTTTCATTCACGATGAGCATCAAATTCGCCTGTCCTTTAACGAGGTCCAATTTCCCATAGCGTTTGCTCACCAGGGGATAAACTTTCCCGCTTGCCAGATCCATGCGCACAATTTCAACATAACCGCTCAATCGCAGGAAAGCCGCATAAAAACGTTTTTTATCCTGGTCATGGAAAATAAAACCGGGTCCCGTAACGCTCCAATCAGCGTTTGGGCAGGCGGATTCCCAACTGGCATCTGCCCGCACCACAAAATTGCGTGGGAATGCGCCTGTTTCACTCCAATACAGGCGCTCGACTTGCGCGCCATTTTGATCATAGTCTACCAACTTCTGGTAGACACCCTCCGTTTGAGTGATATATCCATCTTTTTGTAGTCTTACCAGTAAATCTTGCATCACCAGTGGCGTAGGCGTAATCGTCGCCGTCGCGCCAGATGGAGTTGGGGTCTGCGTCGGGCGAACTGTAGCGGAAGGGGTCGGGATAGAAGCAGCAGCCGCCTTCCCGTACCAAAGAACACTGGTACCAGCAAGCAAAACAAGCAAGCAAACCGAGAGAATTAAGATAACGATTCGTGGTTTTTTCATAATGCCCTCCTTAAGCAGCCTTCGCCAGCGCCCCCATTGGATCCCAGGGCGGCAGAATCGTGGCTTCCGTATCCAAAACGGCAAGCAATTCCGCTGAAAGATACTGCTTATTCACGGTTACTTCATACAAATATTCTTCAAACCATTGATCACTCATGATCATGGATCCTTTATCGCCCACTTCAGCGCCCCATGAATTTTCGACCCGCCACTTTGCCGGCTTCCCTTGTGTATTGAAACCGACTCCCGTGAGCACCATGGCATGCGTCATGCGGCTGTGTCCAAAATCTAACCTTCCAGCTTTGTCTTGTAGAAATGGTGTTCCATACACCAATTCCAACTCGTAGACATCCTGATCCAGGATACCCAGATCACGATTCATCATTTTACTCACATCGCAGCCAAACCACACCGTACGATTCTCCACGATCATATCCACCGCGGCTTGCTTGAGGGTTGCCATATCGACGTTAAGGTAGCGCACATCCTGTCCACCAACGACGTTCCCGAGATATTGAACAGTGTACAAGTGTTTGTACGGTTTATCTTGAGTCGGTGCATCGATCAGGCAAACCATACTATCCAGATCGAAATCAACATACTTGGCAAAATATTCCTGCGGGGTTAGGATACCGCCATTTTTTTTATGGCGGTGGAATTGTTTATCCTGGTCTCGCCATTCCCACAAGAAGCTTGTAGCAGGTTTCCCCAGATGAATGGTGAGCATCCGGTAGAATATATTCATCATCTCGCTTTTTGCCTGGCGCAATTCCACACCAGAGCATCCTCTTTGGTGCATCTCGCGTAGAGTCTGCGCACCCTCGCGCAGTTTTGCAGCCAGGAGAGCATTCATTGGACGCGAAATGCTGCTGCTGTGCGTCTCCGGCATCACGAATTTGGGCACGACACCGTACTTCCTCACCAGATTAACAAACATATTCCACTGCCCCCCATCTGGGAGTGGGTCGCTCAATATCCAGGCAACCAGACGCCCATCCAGAGGTTGGTCACATGTCTCGATGATATTTTCCAGAAAATAGTTGGCTTTTTCGAGCTTATCCCAAAACATCAAATACGTCTGGGACAACTCGAGATGCTCCAAATCCATTTTCTCCATGGCAGCCAGACGTAAAACGTTCAACCCGGCGAACAACCAACACCTACCGCTGGCTTTCTGGTTGGTCACTCTGGAGGTCTCAATCCAATCAGAAAAGGTATGGTTGATCCCGTTGATAAGCTGGCGATTCAGGGCAGCCTCTTGGATACCGTTCCGAGTGACCGCATTCAGGGCGAGACGATTCTTAGGTGAGGCTTCAAAATCAGCACTAAAGCGCTCTAAATCTTCATTCGATATAGCAGATTGTCTATTAATTTCCACTTCCATATTATCATCCAAGC
>JBAXBF010000093.1:0-10439 GCA_037142095.1 Chloroflexota bacterium | reverse complement strand
CTAATAACATAACACGCTTGTTGGATTCTAGAGGGATTGATTATATTGTATACGAATTACCAACAGAAAAACTTGGAGCATTAGAAACAGCGACTCTAATAAATGTACAACCAGAAATTGTTTATAAAACGATCGTCATTTCACGACAAGGAAAAGGAAAACCAATATTAGCTGTAGTACCTGGAATTTCAGAAGTAGATCTGAAATTACTCGCTAAGGTGCTTAATGAAAAGAAATTGATTCTTCCAACAGAAAGAGAAGCAGAAAAAATAACCGGATTGCAAGCAGGTGGAATATCTCCGTTAGCATTAATAAATCGTGGTTTTGAAATTATTATCGACGATTCGGTAAATAAACATTCCGAAATCCATATTTCTGGTGGACAGCGAGGAATGAATATTCGACTACCCGTTATAAACCTGATAGAAATTCTAAGAGCAAAAGTACTTCGAGTATGCTCATAAATGTTGTTATCATGCCAGCCGTGTGGTATGATTAATTCCAATTTTCTTATATGTTATTTGGAGATTTATGGAGCAGGAACCAAGTGTTCTCGATTATGTTAAAGCTATCTTGACTCCCTGGCGTGGTGCTAGGCCGGAAATTCCACCTCTCGATGTTACAGAAAGCTTTTCAAAAGACCTGCAATTTGATTTATTCTCGCAGGAAAAGGAAGAAAAACTACATTCCCAAGCCGAGCAATTGCTTGATATTGGAAAGAAAGACTTACTCGATGGTTTAAAAAGTATACGTTGGCAGTGGCTTTTAGCATTACTTTTTGCCCTATTAGCTCAATCATTTTTGGAACCACCAGAGCCTAAGCTTTTGCAGGGTCTCATTTTCTATGGTATTGCAGCAATTTTCTGTTTTTGGGCATTTCTATACGAAGATTCTGAAAGATCCTCATTATCTTTTATCGAACATCAAACAGGAATAACAGAAAACGAAGTGTCATATCCTGAACCTTTTCTACGCCATCCAAATTATGCAGCAATTGGTGCGATTCTGTGTGTGGTCTCCTTTTTAACTTTTGGTGGAAATTTATTTAATTTATTCAATTTTTCTACTTGGATAATTGGGACAGTATTCATCATTTCTGCATTTTGGCAACCATCGAAACAGTCTGTTTCTTTCTGGCATCGTTTGAGTAATTATTTTAATTTGCATCAATGGAATATATCTATATCGCGCTGGACGGTTCTATTTTTGTTAGTGTTTATTGTTGCCGCTTTCTTTAGGTTTTACAAATTAAATGATATTCCTCCCGAAATGATCAGCGACCATGCTGAGAAATTATTAGATATTCATGATGTTTTAAACGGGCAACCGCATATTTTCTTTCCACGAAATACTGGGCGTGAGGCTTTTCAAATGTACCTTACGGCTGCTATTATCTTAGTTTTCAATACAGGATTTTCTTTTATAAGTTTGAAAATTGGAACTGTTCTAGCAGGATTATTCACATTACCATACATTTATCTAATTGGAAAAGAATTTGCCAATCGGAGGGTAGGGTTATTTGCGATGTTATTTGCAGGTATAGCATATTGGCATAATGTAATCAGTCGAGTTGCATTACGTTTTTCATTGTATCCGCTTTTCTTTGCACCTACTTTATATTATTTAATCCGCGGTCTTCGTTATCGCAAACTTAATGATTTTATCCTCTCAGGGATTTTTCTTGGGATTGGTTTGCATGGTTATAGTACCATGCGCATTGTTCCCTTTATTATTGTACTATTAATAGGTGTATTCCTTTGCCATAAACCATCGAAGGGTTGGCGTAAAACAGCGATGGTCGGATTATTGTTATTATCAGTCATATCATTGATTGTTTTTATTCCCCTTCTGCGATATTCAATAGAAAATCCGGATATGGTTTCTTATCGTGCAATCTCGCGATTAAGTACGACGGAACGGACGCTTCCAGGTTCTCCTGTAAACATTTTTTTCGACAATTTGGGGAAAGCTTCTGTCATGTTTTTCTGGGATAATGGGGAAATATGGCCTCATTCTGTTCCACATCGTCCAGCATTAGATATAGTATCGGCTTCCTTACTCTTCTTGGGTGTCGTCTTCCTCCTTCTTCGATATATTCGTCAGCGGGATTGGTTAGATATATCAATGATCTTGTCGATCCCATTACTCATGTTACCATCAATCCTTTCTTTAGCTTTTCCTGCCGAAAATCCAAGTTTAAATCGTACTGGAGGAGCAATAATCCCCATTTTTGTTATCGTTGGATTCGCTCTCGATCGTATATATTCAGCATTAGCGGTTAATGGAAACCTAATAAATAAAATTAACATTAAGGATCCGGAAGAAATTACCTATCAAAAAAAGTTTCCAATTTTAGCATCATTTGTTTTGTTGATATTAATATCGTGGTCGATGCTTCAAAATTATGATCTGGTATTTAAACAATATTATGAACTTTATCGGCAGTCTTCGTGGAATACGTCTGAAATGGGACAAGTGATTAATGGATTTGCAAAATCTATCGGAAATGAAAATCAAGCATGGGTAGTTGGTTATCCATACTGGGTAGATACCCGACTAGTTGGAATAAATGCTGGCTTCCCCACACATGATTATGCCATTTGGCCAGATCAAATAGATATAACATTGAATATTCCAGGGGAAAAATTATTCCTTATTAAACCAGAAGATAGTAAAGGATTAGAAGCCCTTCAAAGAGTATACCCTCAAGGTGTTTTGCAGTCATACAAGTCAAAAGTGGAAACAAAGGATTTTCTAATGTACTTGGTGCCTGAAAGATAATTGGTCTTCAAAAATAATATATTTATTTTTATAAAAAAGAAATCAAAGAAATCATGGGATTTATTATGCAATCAGAATCATCATCTATCCATGTTCCAGAAAATGAAAATACGGAAATTATTGACTATTCATTAAATAAGCCTAAAGAAAAAATAAAATTCTCTTGGATTTTGGATGTAGTATTGATCCTGATACTTATTACAGGCGCATATCTTCGTTTCGTTGGTATAAACTGGGGCGAATATACATATATGCATCCTGATGAACGTTTCTTGGTAATGGTTGGGTCAAGCCTTGAACCTGTGAAAAGTATCGGAGAGTATTTTGATACTGCCCATTCTAGTCTTAATCCTCATAATAAAGGTTACGGTTTCTTTGTTTATGGAACATTTCCAATTTTCTTAGCACGTTATATGGCAGATTGGGTTTTCCATTCAGGAGGAATGCAAGAACTTATTGATGTTGGAAGACCACTTTCTGCTTTTTTTGATCTCTTAACAGTATTATTGGTTTATCTCATATCAATCAAGGCATATAATCGCCGCATAGGGATTTTAGCATCGGCGTTTACTGCATTCTTGGTCTTACCAATTCAATTATCACATTTTTTTAAAGAAGATACTTTCCTTAATTTCTTTGTCTTACTCTCGATTTATTTTGCATTGCGCATTATTGTCGATGGAGAATCTCCTGAAATTGAACCGCGAAGTTTTGTTTTTTTATTTATAGGGTTTGGTATTGCTTTCGGATTGGCTGTTGCTTGTAAACTTAATGCTGTTCCGATAATATTTATCTTACCAGTTGCTGTTATTTTACGCATTCATCGTTTCGCAATTAAAAACCAACGAAAATATTTATCACGAGCGATAATATATCTTATTCTCAGTGGGTTAATAAGTATCATCGTATTCCGAATTGCTCAACCTTATGCCTTCAGTGGTCCAGGTTTTTTGGGGATTAATCCAAATCCTTTGTGGATGAATAATATTCGGGAACAACGCGCTCAAGCAGATGGCGATGTTGACTTTCCACCAGCTATGCAATGGGCAAGGAGGCCTATTTGGTTCGCTGGCGAGAACATGGTCGTTTGGGGAATGGGAATGCCGCTTGGGATGCTGGCTTGTGCAGGTTTCCTATGGATTGGATGGAATTTAATTCAAAAACGAATTTTTTCGTCTAATATTGAGTCTTTACTACATAGATTTTTTAATAATCATAAAGATGGGGAAGTTAATTTTCTATTATGGCTTTGGGTTGCGTTTTATTTTATTTGGCAATCGATTTCATTCAATCCAACAATGCGATATCTATTACCAATTTATCCAATTTTGACTTTATTTGCTGCATGGGTAATTTTTCAATTATGGGATAGCGGGATATTATTTGGTTATCGAATACGTATTGTTATTCGTTTTCTAACGGTAATTGTTGGAATTAGCGTTCTCACCACAACCATAATTTATGCTTTTTCTTTTACAAGTGTTTATTCACACCCATTTACCCGAGTGGATGCCTCAAGATGGATTTATCAAAATATTCCTGGACCAATAAATTTGCATATTCGCATGCAAGGGGATCAAGGAATCTATAATCAACCTTTACCGTTTTCTTCTGGAAATACAATCTCAATTGACAAACCCTACTTATTGCAATTTATGGCACGTCAGTCTGGTATTCTTAAAGAAATTAGTTTTCACAAGGTATGGGACCAAGAAAATAGTTCAGAAGAAAAGATAATTCATGTTTCAGTCAGCGAACCTATTGGTCAAACAAGTATTCTATCTGAAGGCACGTTATCTAGCAAATTTATAGGACAAACTCCAAGAGAATATGTACTTACATTAGATAAACCAATAACCTTGCGTAAGGGAGCTAACTATCTCTTAAGTATTAAAAATGATACTCCAATGGGGTCATTGAATATAGAAGGTGCAACTATTGCAAATGAGGGGGATTGGGATGACGGTCTACCTTTGCGCGTAGATGACTATGATGGTTTTGGTGGGGTTTATCCGGTTGATGTAAACTTTCAAATGTATTGGGATGATAATCCTGATAAATTATCTCGTTTTCTCAATATATTAGATCGTTCAGAATATATTGTAATTTCCTCTAATCGACAATGGGGGACTTTACCGCGTATTCCTGAGCGGTTTCCTTTAGTAACAACATTCTACCGAAATCTCTTAGGTTGCCCGTCAATCAACACTGTAGAATGGTGTTACCGTGTTTCCATTCCCGCTATGTTTAATGGAAACCTTGGATTTGAATTGGTGAAAATATTCCAATCGGATCCGAGCATAGGTCGTCTAAATTTTAACGATCAATTTGCAGAAGAAGCATTTACTGTTTATGATCACCCTAAAGTATTTATTTTAAAAAAGACAAAAGAATATAACTCCCAAAAAGTAAAGGGGATTCTTGGTGCAGTAGATTTTTCTCATGTTCTGCATGTTACCCCAAAGAAAGCAGCCTCATATCCAATGGATATTATGCTCCCCGCTGATCGCTTAGCAGAGCAGCGTATTGGAGGAACATGGTCTACATTATTTGATCCAGATTCGCCCCAAAATCGATTTGAACCTTTGGGCGTGCTTCTGTGGTATTTAAGTATATTTTTGCTAGGTATTATAGTTTATCCATTAACTCGTTTGGCTTTCTGTGGTCTTTCAGATTATGGATATCCTTTGACACGATCTTTAGGATTAATTTTCTTAGCATATATTGTCTGGATTGCCGGCTCAAATCGTATCGCATTTAATAGATGGACAATAACAACCGTTATCGCTTTTATTTTGATCTTAGGTGTAATTCTTGCCTACCTTCAACGAAAAAATTTAATACTAGAATGGAAAGAGAGGAAAAAATATTACCTGATGATTGAGGTAATTGCATTGGCAGCCTTTCTGTTTTTTTTGTTCATACGATGGGGAAACCCTGATCTTTGGCATCCATGGAAAGGCGGTGAGAAACCAATGGATTTCTCGTATTTCAACGCCGTCATTAAAAGTACTTCTTTCCCACCTTATGATCCATGGTTCGCAGGTGGGTATATTAATTATTATTATTATGGTTTTGTAATTGCTGCTGTATTCGTTAAGTTATTAGGAATTGTTCCTGCCTTTGCATACAATCTTATTATCCCGACAATATTCAGTCTGATTGTTCTAGGGGCATTTAGTGTAGGATGGAATTTGCGCCAACAAGGGAAATGGTTAGCAGGGTGCGCATCTGCCCTTGGTGTCGCTCTCTTAGGCAATCTGGGGACTTGGAGAATGATCTTTCGCGGGTGGCAGATGCTTATTGCACCCAATGGACAAATTGAGAACATTCCTGGCGGTGATGTTTCAATTCTTGTCCATTGGAGTTGGGCTATTAGGGGTCTGCTTCGCTCACTCGCCGGTGAATCATTACCTTACAATTCGGCAGATTGGTATTGGATACCCAGTCGGGCAATTGCTTCGATGGGAGACGTCGAACCGATTACTGAATTTCCTTACTTTACAGTTCTTTATGCTGATTTGCATGCACATCTATTTTCATTGCCAATAACATTATTAGCTTTAGCTTGGGCTATATCGGCAGTAAAAAACCGTGCATGGAAAATAAAACCTCAAGAGACGCAACTTCTTGGATATTTGAAAATAATTGTTGGATTGTTAGTTGGAGGGTTAGCCATTGGAGCCTTACGACCCACTAATACATGGGATTTTCCAACCTATTTACTAATCGGCGTTATAGCAATTGGTTTTGGCTTGTGGAGATATCACGGCGAGATGAAAGATTCACCAAACTCTGAAACCTGGACACGCTATTTGTATCCTGTTTTCTTAGTTGTTTTGGCTTTTTTCCTTTACCAACCATTTTCCCAATGGTATGCTCAGTCGTATACATCTGTCGATTTCTGGAATGGCCCACGCACCTCATTTTCAGATTATTTGACCCATTGGGGTTTATTCTTATTCCTTATCGTCACATGGATGTTTCACGAAACAATTGATTGGATGGCTGCTACTCCACTCTCATATCTTCGAAAGTTGTTGCCATATAAGACGATCATATGGATATTATGCTCCGTGACGGTTCTGGTTATGGTTACCTTAGGTATAAAATTGCCTTCTTCTGGAGATATGGCAAATCTACCTTTTGGGTTTGGATCCGTGTTATTTTCAGGAGTACAGATTGCTTGGTTTGTCTTACCTATGGGAATCTGGACAATCATACTTTTGCTTCGTTCAGGGCAATCCGACGAAAAACGAATCACGTTATTCATGATCGGAACTGCATTGGCATTGACACTTTTTGTTGAAATAATCGTATTGCGCGGCGATATCGGACGGATGAATACAGTTTTTAAGTTCTACCTACAGGCATGGATTTTATTTGGAATCAGTGCTGCAATGGCACTGGGGTGGATGTTGGATAATATTCTAAACTTGAAATTAATATCTAACAAAGCATTGCCATCATGGGTTTTAATTTGGGAAATCGGTGTTATTTTATTGGTGATATGTGCAGCTTTATATCCTATTATGGCGACCCCAGGTAAATTTAATGACCGTATGGTTCAAGAAGCCCCGCGCACATTGGATGGAATGGCATATATGCAATATGCTCATTACAATGATCAAAATATGGATATGGACTTAAGTCAGGATTATACTGCAATTCGCTGGATGCAAGATAACATTATTGGTTCTCCAGTAATTGTAGAGGGTAATGTTCCAGAATATCGATGGGGTACACGATATACAATCTATACAGGTTTACCTGGTGTTGTTGGTTGGAACTGGCATCAACGTCAACAACGTGGTATTGCTTCGAATGAGTGGGTAACAGATCGTGTGGCTGAGGTTAGTGTTTTTTACCAGGGTCAGGATTTGGATCAAACTGAAAAATTCCTGAATAAATATCAAGTTTCTTATATTGTTTTAGGACAATTGGAGCGTGCATATTATCCTGGGAGCGGGTTAGATAAATTTCCTGCGAATCGAGGAAAATTATGGGAAGAAGTTTACCGAAACGGAAAGACAACTATCTATAAGGTTGTGGGAAGATAATCTCGGAGACATTAAATCATGTTACCCTTAATTTTTTGGTATGTTGATCTGGCTATACTTGGATTATTAACCTTTCCTTTTGTCTTTCGGTTGTTTTATGCATTACCAGATCGAGGATATGCTTTCAGTCGAATTTTAGGCTTATTATTATGGAGTTATGTTTTCTGGTTATTGGGGTCTTTGGGATTGCTAAGCAATGATATTGGAGGTATTTTATTTGCTCTAATCATTGTAATTGTTATTAGTTTTGGGACATTTTTCGTTCTCCATTCTTCGGGGTCATTTATTAATAATTGGCGAGCATTTAAACATTGGATTATAACAAATAAAAAATATATAGTAGGAATTGAAATTCTTTTTTTTGTTTCCTTTATGGGAATGGCGATTATCCGTGCCGCTAATCCTGAAATATTAGGTACGGAAAAGCCAATGGAATTGGCTTTTATTAATGCTATACTTCGTTCACCCACCTTTCCCCCGCATGATCCCTGGCTTTCAGGTTATGCTATATCCTATTATTATTTTGGTTACGTGATTATCGCCATGTTGGCTAAATTAACCGGGACATTGGGGAGTGTTGCTTTCAATCTTGGTGTATCGTTGGTATTTTCCCTGAGCGCTATCGGAGTTTTTGGGATAGTCTATAATTTATTACCACAAAAACAACGCCTAGCAGCAATAATTGCACCAATTTTCATGTTGATTCTAGGAAACTGGGGTGGAGTTCTTGAACTACTCCACTCCAAGGGCATATTTTGGGATTTGGATGGAAATGGAAATTTAACTTCTTCATTCTGGAAATGGTTAGATATCAAAAATCTTGACCAGCCACCAATGCAGCCTTTAACTTGGTTCCCACAACGTTATTATTGGTGGTGGCAATCTTCTAGAGTAGTGCAGGACTACAATTTAAATCGCCAACCTTTAGAGATCATTGATGAATTCCCATCTTTTTCTTATATTCTTGGTGATTTACATCCACATGTTTTAGCTATGCCTTTCGTATTACTGGTTATTGCATTCATATTAAACCTCTATCTTGGAGGGTGCCAAGGAGAAATAAAAATTTTTAATAAGATCAAGTATCACCTAAGTGCTTCATCTTTTATTCTGGGAGCTTGGTTATTAGGTAGTTTGGCGTTTTTAAATACATGGGATTTCCCCATGTATTTGGTTTTATTACTTGGCGGATATTTTCTATACCGAGCACGTGGAGTTCGAGTTAATTGGAATCTGCTTGGTGAGATGATGCAACTTGGATTTACTTTATCTATTATTGGTGTCATATTGTATTTACCATTTTATATAGGTTTTTCTTCACAAGCTGGCGGATTTATCCCAAACTTAATATTTGCTACACGTGGTGTCCATTTTTGGGTGATGTTTGGTGTGTTATTATTACCATTGATTGCTTTTCTGGTATCTTTAGGAAAAGATATACGAAAGGAAAACCAATTTGATATTTGGTTACCCATTTGGATATCTATCGGATTGGTATTTATCCTGTGGCTATTATCCTTGATAATGGGTTTCTTAATCACCCAAATCTCAAATCTAAGAGAAGTATTTCTTGGTCTCTTGGGAGCACAAGATGTTACTGCATTCTTTCAAGAAGCGTTCTTGAGACGATTAATAAATATTGGCGGTTGGGGAACGATGGCACTTCTCCTTGCAGCAGCATTAGGATTGTTCATGATCCTTCTCCACCGAATATTTTCTCCCAAACAAGAAGACGCTAACACATCATATCCAGAAGATCAATCGCATCAATTTGTTCTCTTATTAGTAATCGTCGGCATTTTATTAGTAATATTTCCGGAATTTTTCTACATTAAGGATCAATTTGGATGGCGGATCAATACAATTTTTAAGTTTTACTATCAAACCTGGGTATTATGGAGTATCGCCGCCGCATATGCAACAGTTGTAATTTTCACTAAAAAGTCGCTTTTTTCTTTTTTGATCATCATTACAATATTGATGGGTTTTATTTATCCGGTTCTAGGCGTCTGGACAAAGACAAATGGATTTCATCCTCCAGATGGTTGGACTTTAGATGGCGGGGCATATCTAGAAAAGCAGAAACCAGATGAAATGATAGCTATCTCGTGGCTGAGGAACGCTCCGTATGGAATTATCATGGAAGCAGTCGGAGGAAGTTATTCAGAGTATGCGCGCGTATCTACTTACAGTGGGTTACCAACAATATTGGGATGGCCTGGACATGAAAGCCAGTGGCGCGGTGGAGCGACTGAAATGGGTAACCGGGAAACCGATATTGAAAAAGTATACCGTACGAAGCGATGGGATGAGATGCAAACTATACTAAAGCAATATGATGTACGTTATGTCTTCCTCGGCAGTTTAGAGCGTTCAAAATACAATGCAACTGACTTGATTTTTAAACGTTACCTTAAAACAGTTTTTCATCAAGCTGATATAGCAATATTTGAAGTACCTTGATAGGGTCATTATAATTTATACAAATTATTGCGGTATAATCAAGTAGACAAGACTTATAATTATTTAGATTGGTGCCAATAATCTATGAAACAAAAAAATATCACTATAGAACATATCATTTATGTTTTTATTTTC
>JBAXBF010000092.1:0-10467 GCA_037142095.1 Chloroflexota bacterium | reverse complement strand
GCAGTTCAATCCGGCGGCTTCCAGTACATACCCGGTTGCGCGAACTTCAGCTCGGGGGACACCGGGCGGATAACCAGATGCTGCAGAAACCAGCTCAAAACCGAGCCGGGCTTCTACCTTTGCTTTCATCTGGCGGACTAATTGGATTGCGCCATCAAAGCCAACCACCAGACCGTCGCGTACGACTTGCAAAAACTGAAAATCACCCGCGATGGGTTTCTTTTCAGCATCCCAAAAAACCAGGACGGGATAAGCCGTCACAAGATCAACCCCTGCATATACCTTCCCATCGATGGAATCATACGAGGAAGTTGGTTCGTAAGCGCCTTGCATAACCGCATCGGTTCGGGTGAGAAGTGCATCAAGCGCTGGGTTCATGGAGTCTGTTACGTTTTAGGTGTTCTTGCCACCGAAACTACCCTTGGAAGACTTCGGTAGAATCATTTCGACATCACCATGCGGGCGCGGGATGACATGAACAGAAACCAATTCACCGACCCGCTTTGCGGCGGCTGCGCCTGCGTCGGTTGCGGCTTTAACTGCACCGACATCGCCACGCACCATAACGGTAACCAGACCGCCCCCAACGTACTCGCTGCCGATCAAACTTACATTTGCAGCTTTTACCATTGCATCTGCTGCCTCGATCGCGGCAACGAGACCTTTGGTTTCAACCATTCCTAAAGCAATTAAAGAGACATCTACTGGCATTCTTTTATTCTCCTTTTCAGTAAATTGATACCCAAGATTATAACATGACTGGGATTATCCAAGTTAGGGAGATTCTATGGAATCAATAATTTTTCCCAGCATATAAAATATCTTACATTAATTATACCTAAAATCACAGAATTCCAGTAAAATAATAAGTATATTAATAATTTCAAAAGATGAAGACGAGCATAGATATTTTCGATAAGGAATTTTCATATGCATTTACCGGCTGTTATATTCGGTTTTATCCTGGCAAGCTTCTATGGTACCCTCGCTCATTTGATTTTTGGAGGACACCTTGGAAGGTTATTCTTTTTCATAATCACGTCATGGGTTGGATTCTGGGCAGGGCACTTTGCATCGGAGAAGTTGGGATGGAGTCTCTTTGATTTTAAACCAGTTGCCTTTGACTTTGCCACGCTTGGAAGTGCAATATTCATTATTCTGGCTGTCATCCTCACCAGCGGAGGGAATGAGCAAAAGGAATGATGAACAAAGTCATGGAAATTCCCCCTTTCACTCGTCTGAGGCGCGTGATAGAATACATACAGGAATGCTTTTCCAACGAAATTAAGCAGGGAGACGTCTATGTCTAGTGAAATGGTGGAAGTAATCATTGACAGCATTCGCGTAAGTTTGATGTCACAACAACGAATTATCGTCTTACGCGAGGTAGAAGCAGAGCGTTATTTACCTATTTGGATAGGCGTGCCTGAAGCCGAATCAATTGCCATCGCTTTACAGGAAGTCGAAGTTGTACGCCCTTTAACGCATGACTTACTGAAGAAAGTCTTTGATGCTTTTGAAGCGGAAATTCTACGGGTTGAAGTTACATCGCTGAATGATGATATTTATTATGGAAACATCATCTCGCGGATTGGCACAAAGCTTATTGAAATCGACTCGCGCCCATCGGATGCCCTGGCGTTGGCTGTACGTGCCAATGTCCCGATTTTAGTTAGCCGGACTGTTATTAATGTCGCTGGTCTTATCCCCGATCGGGATTTGCGCGAAGGCGCACCTCCTGAGACCGAAATTGAGAAACCTCCTGAATTAGTAGAAGGTGATGTGAGCGAAGACCGGCTTTCAGTGTTCGAGGACTTCTTGGATCATCTGGACAAAACCAAAAAATTTGACGAAGACGAAGAAAATAAAGAATAAGAATCTTTTTTACCCAATACCGGGGTATGCCTGTAAAGGAGATGACCCCGGTTTTTTATCTCTATAGACCTATGAGTGATCAAGCAAATATTAAAAATTACCAGACAGCCGACCTTCAGGTGGTTCCGCATAGCCGCGATGCGGAGGATGCTGTGATTGGTTCAATCTTGATTAATCCGCAAGCATACTATGATGTGGCGGCATTTCTCAAGATGGAAGATTTTTACATTCGCCGTAATGCTTATGTCTGGCAGGCGTTTGTGCGTCTTAATGAACGCAGGGTTCCGATTGATATTCTGACTGTTTCTGAAGAATTGGAACAAACCGGGCAGATGAGTGAGGTCGGTGGTATGGGGTATCTCAGTTCTCTGGTCAATAACATCCCCACCTCGCTCCATGCCGAAGCATATGGGCGAATTGTTGAACAGACTTCCATTCGGCGCCGGATGCTGGATGCCGCCAACCAGATCGCGAAATTAGCCTACAACGAGGAACTTACTGTTGAGACCGTCATGGATGACGCTGCCAAAGCTGTGTTTGGTGTGAGCGAAGAACGCGTCAATACCGACCTGCAGCCCATTTCACGAGTCATAGAGAACTTTACCCAACGCTTGACAAAGCTCGCCAACCAGAGCGAAGAATCTTACGGTGTTCTCACAGGTTTCACTGATCTGGATCGTCTATTAATCGGGATGCAGCCTTCTGACTTTATTATCATCGCCGGTCGTCCTGGTCAGGGTAAGACGGGTTTTCTCCTTTCCATCGCTAAAAATGCCTCACGGATGCATCAGAAGCATATCGCCATTTTTTCGCTGGAGATGTCAAATGAACAGCTTGTTCAGCGCTTGATAGCGCAAGAAACTGGCATCGATTCTCAGCAGTTACGTACTGGAAAATTGAATGGTCATGAGTGGGAGCTTTACTATAAAGCTACCGATAATTTCAACCAGACGCGCATATTTCTGGACGATACGGCTGCTATTACGCCGCTGCAATTGCGTACCAAGTGCCGCCGCTTGCATCTGGAGTATAAACTTGATTTGGTAATTATCGACTATTTGCAATTGATGGGTACTGGGAAGCGGATTGAAAACCGAGTGCAAGAGGTCTCCGAAATCTCGCGCAACCTGAAAGTCCTGGCGCGTGAGTTGGATGTGCCTGTGATTTCGGCAGCGCAGCTCTCACGTGCCGTTGAGCAACGCTCCGATAAAATTCCTGTTCTTTCTGACCTGCGTGAATCGGGTTCTCTGGAACAAGATGCAGATGTCGTTATGTTTATTTACCGTCCTGACCAATATGATAAGGAAGGTGCCATGCCAAATCTTGCCAAGATTATTGTGGCAAAGCACCGCAATGGACCTACCGGCAGCATTGATCTTGTATTCCGTCCTAAATTGGCAAAATTTGAGAACGCGGTTGTCAAACAAATTGATGTATCGCAAATTTGAGGAGGGGCGGTAATAGCCCTATGTTGTTTCCTGGTTTTCCTGCTGGAAAATATTCTCTTATCTCTCTGCCTGAATTATTCTTCTCTGACTTGTTACCCAAAATTGAGCATCTGGGTGAGATGAAAGTCGCCTTATATGTTTTATGGCACATTACTCAAAGTGAGGGTACTTTTCGTTTTGTCCAGCGCGAGGATTTCCTCTCCGATGTGTTGTTTATGGAGGGGATGGTGCCAGGGAAGAAAGACAACGCACGCACAGCAGAGGCTTATCTAGATGAATCACTGCAACGTTGTGTTGAACATGCAATTTTATTGGATGTAACCATATCCTGCGAAGACAACCAGTCCACCTTCTATTTTCTCAATTCGCCCAAAGGGCGCGCCGCGATTGAAGCTGTCCAGAATGAAAAATGGAATCCTTTCGATGAAGATCAGCCTTCCGTTCAATTGAAGATAGAGCGTTCGAATATTTTCCGTCTTTATGAAGAAAACATCGGGGTTCTCACACCGTTGATTGCCGATCTACTGCGTGATGCGGAGCAAATTTACCCTCTGGATTGGATAGAAGAAGCCATGCAAATCGCGGTTACGAAAAATGTACGGAACTGGCGATATATCGAAGCCATTCTACGTCGCTGGCAAGAAAAAGGGCGCGATAATAATAATAGACAAGAAGAGAATGGTGATGATGAGGAAGAGTACCGCAAGTATGTAAAAGGTAAATATGCAGAATACATACAACATTAATCTTTCGGCATCTGATTTGCCTGGTAATCCCGAGTGCCCGGTTTGCGGTGGGATTGGTTATTTGCGACTTGAGATGCCGGTGGGGCATCCCGATTTTGGCAGGATCCAACCTTGCGAATGCCTGCGCCCCAGACTTAACCAACGGGCGCGCCAACGGCTCTATACCCTCAGTAACCTGGAAATGTTAAAAAATAAAACCTTCGAGACTTTTGATGCGCGTGGGCGGATTGGTCTGGGATCCTTTCAGGCGGACTCATTAGAACGGGCTTATAACCAGGCTTGGCAGTTTGCTCAAAACCTGAAAGGCTGGCTCCTTCTGCAAGGTCGTTTTGGGAGCGGCAAGACCCATCTCGCGGCTGCTATCGCCAACTACGCAGTAAATTTAGGGATTTCCACGCTGTTTATCACCGTCCCAGATATGCTTGATTCACTCCGCTTTGCTTACGGTAACCACGAAACCTCTTTTGAAGAGCATTTTGAAGAAGTACGCACCGTTCCCTTGCTTGTTCTGGATGACTTCGGCACACAAAATGCCACCCCCTGGGCTCAAGAGAAACTGTTCCAGATCCTTAACTATCGTTATATCAATCAATTACCCCTGGTTGTAACCACTAATCTCGCTTTGGAAGAAGTGGAGGGTCGGATCCAATCAAGGCTCACAGACCCGGACCTGGTAACACGGGTAACCATCATTTCACCCGATTATCGCAACCCGACGGATGATATCGGGCACGCCAATATTTCATCCCTGGATTTACATCAGAAAAATACGTTTGGCAATTTTAGCGACCGGCGTTCTGAGAAATTGCCGGCAGATGTTTTGCAGAGCCTGGATAGTGCTTTTCAGGCAGCCCATAAATTTGCAGAAAATCCACAAGGTTGGCTGATTTTTACCGGTTCAAATGGCAACGGAAAAACTCATCTTGCTGCCTCAATTGCCAATTACCGGACTGGCTTGGGAAATCCACCGGTATTTATCAGCGTTACTGGGTTGCTGGATCATCTGCGTTCCACCTTTGCACCTTCCAGTACTGTGCGTTTTGATCGTTTGTTTGAAGAAGTACGGACGGGATCCCTGCTGATCCTGGATGATCTCAATACGCAGAATATGACATCCTGGTCGCGGGAAAAATTATACCAAATCTTCGATTACCGTTATTATACTGAGTTGCCTACCATTATCACAACCTCAGAGGAAATTGAAAGAATCGATGCCAAATTGCGCAGCCGTCTATTGGATACACGTCTCTGCTCGATTATCGCAATCATGGCTCCTTCTTATACGGGGGCTGTGCGAAAGGTGGCGACCAGGATTAATAAAACTAAATTGACAGGGAGATAAAAATGTCTTTTTTACCTGTTCCTTCTCATTTCGATCCCAACAAAGTAAATGAAGTATGGAGAGTGCCATACCAAGCACGCGCGGCTGAAGCCAGACTCTGGGCGCAGCGTCATGCTATTCAACCTGCCACCGATGACCGTTTCAAAATAGGTCTGTTATTGGTGGATGTCCAAAATACTTTCTGCCTTCCCGATTTTGAGTTGTTTGTAGGAGGACGTACTGGCACTGGGGCGATGGATGACAGCCGCCGTATCTGTGATTTTATTTACCGTAATCTTCACCGGATTTCCGAAATCATCGTTACTATGGATACACACCAGGCGATTCAGATCTTTCATGCCAATTTCCTGATCAATGGAAAGAACGAACATCCTGATCCTTATACCACCGTATCCGTTGAGGATATTGAAAAAGATCATTGGAAATTCAACCCGTTATTGCTGGATTCTTTTGAGATGGATGCACCAACCGCCGAGCGGCAATTGCTCCACTATACGCGTTCCCTTAAATCTCGCGGTAAATATCTTTGGACGATCTGGCCCTATCACGCTATGCTTGGTGGCATCGGACATGCCCTGGTCTCATCCATTGAGGAAGCCATCTTTTTCCATACCATTGCCCGTTATAGCCAACCTCATATCATCACGAAGGGAGATAACCCTTTGACTGAACATTATTCGGTGATTGGTCCAGAGGTTACCCGGGATGCTTCTGGGCATCAGATTGCCAGCCGTAATCATGAATTGATTGACAAGTTGATGAATCTGGATGCTTTGTTTATTGCTGGACAGGCAAAAAGCCATTGTGTTGCCTGGACAGTGGAAGATTTACAGGCAGATATTCAGGCACGCGGGTTGTCACAGGGCGACACAACATTGGCGGAAAAAGTTTATCTACTGGAAGATTGTACTTCTTCAGTCGTCATACCAGGAGTGGTTGATTATACGGAGCAAGCCGATTCTGCTTATCAAGATTTTGCCAGAATGGGGATGAAAATTGTCCACTCAGATGAGTGGAATCTGGATTGACAGTGAAATGGAGAATCGATGAGTATATTTGATGGGAATCGACTAATAAGCGAAACATTTAAGCTTGATATCGGGCGTATGCGCCGCGGTTGGTATTCTGATAAGTATTTTGAAAACATCATGCGTATGTTATCCGTCTTATCACAACAAGGATATACTTATTCTGGCAAACAGGGTAGATTACCTAATGGCGTTTCCAATGAACAAGTTATTACGGGAGATATGGAAGTTGAGATGCAGTGGTTCACCCGCCGCCCAGGCACGACCGTAGTGGTAGGTGTGGATAAGGCTCTGGCTATGTTGCGTCGCTGTACCGGTTATTGGGATGGCGATAATTTTATTGATACCTGGGATAGACTGGAGGTTTGGGCGGTTCAAGATGGTTCATTAACGACCTATAATGGTGATCCGACCCAGGTTCAACCTGTAATTCGAGCCCGTGGACGCTACCGTGATTTTGCTTTGCTCGAGACGCCTACCCTGGGCATTTTAACCCGTTCCAGCCGGATTGCGACCAACGTATATGAAACACAGATCGCCGCGCGCGGTAAGCCTTTGCTTTTTTTCCCAGCTCGTTTTGATGTTCATGAAGTTCAGGCGGCAGATGGTTATGCCTATAATATTGCTGTGAAGCGTTTTAATTATGATTATACAAAAAAAATAGGTCCTTTCGTCTCTACCGATGCTCAGGGAGACTGGTGGGGGGGCGCGGGTGGAGGGACAGTTGCCCATGCGGCGCTGGCGTGCTTTTTCGGAGATACGGCAGAAACGATGATTGCCTTCGCAACCATTCTACCGGCAAGTATCCCGCGGATTGCATTGGTGGACTTCAATAACGATAGTGCAGGAGATAGTTTGGCGGTATGTGATGCCATGTTTGTTCGTTACCGTGAACAGATCGAAAATGGGGATGAGACCGAAGCACGGAAATTCTCTCTTTATGGAGTTCGGTTAGATACCAGTGCCAGTGTGCGCGATGTTTCGGTTCCGCCAATCGGAGATCCGGACCTGGATTTGGGAGTCAATCCACGCCTTGTGTTCATCGTACGCCAGGCATTAGACTCCGCCTGGAAGCGTTGGGATTTGCCTGCAAGCTGGGTGGAACGAGCAAAGGAATACTGCCATAACGTCAAGATCGTTGTTTCTGGCGGATTCAATCCAGATAAAATCCGCCGTTTTGAAAAATTAGGTGTTCCGGTCGATATTTACGCGGTTGGTTCTTCGTTATTTGACAATCACGGTGCCACGGTTACCGATTTTACAGCCGATGTCGTCCGGATAAAAATCAATGACGAATGGATCAATATGTCGAAAGTGGGTCGTTCTCCTTGTGACAACCCGGATCTGGAACGCGTAACGAATTACGATTGAGTTAGACAGCCGAGATTGAAATTGTCAGTTTCTAGGGACACATCACCCATGTGAGCGGGTTGCGAAGGTAAAAATGGGCTTGGTTGGGGTTTTGTAAATCCATGACGATAACAGCCAGGGCATCCACATAATTGCCACTTGGACATCCAACGACATATACATCGGCTGCGTTGGGGAAGTAATCCGGCGGGGATTGGGTTGGTAAAACGACCTGATAAGCTTTGGTACCGATGATCTGAAAGCCAATCCGGTTATAATCTCGCACTCTGACACTTGTCGATGGCGTTCCTGCGGTAATGCCCTGCCTGGCTTTATAGAAACGGGGATAAAGGGCGCGTCCCCAGAGAACTGCCGCCTTATCGCTCTTCAAGGATTGCTTAATAATTTCAAAACCGGCTTGCTTCGAAAGGTTGGGATCTTGCTTTAACAGAGCTGGCAGCCAGTCTGTTTTTGAGATTTCGCTGTAGCGTGCCGGGACAAGGTATTCACTTAGTGGAATTAATGCTCCGAATGACAGGATAAGCAGGGCGAATGACAGGTATTTTAGGATAGACCTGCTGGTGTAAGTGGGGTTGGCAGATACGGTTAATTCCTCTGGATGAGATTGAGCAGTGCTCTGTAATAAGAAAGGCAAATCGGCTTTTTTATTTCTCAATAATATAAATGACCACAGGAGAACCTGGCTGATCCCGGCAGCATAAAAAAGTAGTCCAATCCAGTCGGCCGGCAGCAGGAAACGCCAGCCAGAATTGCGCGCCAAGGCATTGCTCAAGTTGTATCCAACATAAATGAAAATGGGAATACCGCCTACCCATATCGGATCGCGGCGAGCGGCTAACACACTCCCAATACCGGTTGCAAGCAAGATGAGATTGATGAGCAGGATGCCTTTATCCTGATAAGGCGGGAGGCGTTGTTCTTGATCGTTTTCTTGGTCGAGCCAAAAAGGCTGCGAACGAATGTATTTTTCCCCATCCAGCGCATCTGCTGTTAAAGGTAAGGTCGTAACAAGATTTACGATGTTATGCATAAAATGAGCCGCTGTAAAACCAATGACTTCCCTGGGATGGGTGAGCATAGATTGTAGGATATGTCCCGTCATATTAGCCGAGTAATTTGCATCGGACTTGGTCTCTTTACCCAGTGTCGTTTCGCTCCCTTGATCGGCAGAAACCATGTAACGTTCGGCAATCATCCCAATTTGGGCACTGGAGGGCTCATCAAATACAAATGTGCCGGTGAGTTTCCAGTTGCGCGCAATCCAGGGTAGAGTACATAGCACAACTCCCAATGTAAGCAGGAGAATGCCTTTGATCCAGAGGCTGGGTTTCCGCCAGTGGATTAGAAAAACCAGCAATGCGGAAACGCCCAAAAGGACAACCGCTTGTGGACGGATCAACATGACGGCACCCAAGACCCCGCCTGCAAGCAAGCCAAGAATCAGACGTTTTTGGGCGTTTTGTAACCAGTAAACCAGGATGGTTGTAAATATCAATACGCAAAGCGCGGTTGGTGTATCCGACATTAGAAGTTTGGAGTGAGATACATTGATGATCCCGGACAGAGAGATGGCGTTTTGTTCTTCCAGGATAAGCAAAATTGCGATGAGAATTCCTGCCAGACGACTTTGCAGCCTGGCGGCTAAAAGATAAGCCGTGAAAGGGATAGAAGCTAGAACCAGAATTTGCAGCGTTATTATAGCAAGATAATCCTGCCCGGCGAGCGCGTGCAGACCGGCGAGGAAAAGCGCATAAAGCGGTCTGCGTACGACTTTCCCACCTCCACCGCCCAATCCTTCCCCTATTAATAAGTTTTGGGCAATCACATCATGCAGGGCAGCGTCCGAATAAGGATAATATTCTACATTCGGAGGCACAGGCGCTGGCGCAAAATAGCTTGGTTTCAACGGCGTAAGGATCCAGATTAATACCGCTGATGACCAGAGTACAAAACCAATGATCCAATCCAGCCGTGTGAACCCGATACTCTTGGGAGGTTGTTTGAACCAATCTTGGATAAGGAGCAGCATTATCCCAATACTGAGGGTCAATAAAACCTGCCAGATTAACAAGGGAGTGCCTGGCATACCCCAGGCGATTTTATCGGGAATGATTCCTGTCCCAGATAAAGCAATCCAAAACCAGACGCATAAGAAAAAGCCAGTTGAGATGAGGCAGGCAATCCAGATTTTTCGCTGAGACTTAATAGTTTGCCAGTCCAGATTCTGGCGGTACCGGATTAGCAGCCAAACTACGGTTTGCAAAGTTAAAATGGCTACCCACAGCACTAAAGGTGATAGCCGCTCCAGGGATGCCTGGAGAGATGAAAAATGTTTGTGCAGGATTGTTAGATAGAAATAACCTGACCAGAATGTACCCAGCAAACATGCCATAATGAAAGAAAAAAGATGATTTCCTTTCCGTAAAAATGAGTCTATGTTCTCTCCAGTATGGATAGTCCACGGGATTCTGTTGTAGATATGCCAGCCAGCGTAATACATACATAATCCGGCAATAAGTACCCCGCCCATCAAGCCAATTCGTGGCAGAGAAAGACCAAAATACAAGGTGTTTTTAGGGTCGCCAGGTATATTCCATAGTAGAATGATGACTACGACAGCTTGCAGGGCAGCGAAGAAGAAATAGCTCGCAATGAAG
>JBAXBF010000091.1:0-10589 GCA_037142095.1 Chloroflexota bacterium | reverse complement strand
ACTAGTTTCGTAACCGGAAGTCGATTCTTTGGCTTCTATTTGTAAGTCTTCCAGAGGATCTGTAATCGGAGCGTTTGAAGGTCTATATTTCAATAATTTCTGTTTGACAGCCTCGGGAATCTCTAACGCAATCCAATCCGGCTCTTTTCCAGCCCACAGTCGTTCAAAATTACTGACGATTTGCGCCAGATACGCTTTGGTATTATCCCAAGAAAAAATAACCATGAAAGATTCATAGTTATTAAGCCAGGCAGTCGCCGATTCGTTGACACTTCCCGTAAACCCAACTTGATTTCCTTCAGCATCGGTTAAGACACCTGATTTCGGGTGATAATAGTCATGACACTGGCTGGCAGAGAGCGGAAATCCCTGCGCATCTTTCGGCAAGACCACGCGGATTTCTAACCGTCCTTCTGCCACCATCCATGCCATCACTTCTAAACGTTTCTTTAGTAAATCATTTTGAGGATCGGGAAAGCGTTGGAGTAGATTCTCACATATTTTTTCGCGCTGGTCATAACCTGAACGAATGGCGGCAACATCATCTTCGCTCAGTTCGGCTCCAACCAGCAACCGCATTTTGCCACCATTCTGGATCAGGTGAGCAACACCTTCAGCCGCTACTGCCAGGGCGGTTGAACTGAAGAAACCTGCGCTGCGGTCATAGCACACACTGGCTTTCAACGCCGGAATATAAAAGTTATGCAGAGGGTCATCTGCTGGGCTATAGAAGATTTTAAATAGGTACCTTTGGAGCGAAATCATTACCACAATCCTTAACTCATTTACATCACCGCGAAACAACAGGAATCGCTTTTGATAAATCAATGCTTGCCCAACATGACTTTGCCAACTCCATTCCCTTTGGAGGAAAGTGAGCATTGATAACCCGATAACCCTTTCGGCTGAGCATTTCCACCGATGGGATGAAATCTCTGTCTGAAGAAACCAAAACTGCCACATCCCAGGCATTCTCCCACGCCAAGCTAAGCAGATCGGTCACAATCGCCGTATCAACACCTTTTTCTATCGTCCCGGACATTGATGCGCCACATTTTGGACAGGGGTCAATTATTGAATGACAAACTGGACAAGCCGGCGGGTTTTTAGGTTTACGTTCGACCATGACAACATATATACCAGGAAAATGATCCAATGTGTTATTAGCCCAATCCCTTAACCTTTTGTCTTCTGATCTACGAGGGTTGAACGATAAATATACTCTGGTCTCTTCGAAAGTGATAGAAGGATCAATGAGCGCTCTAACTTCGGTTAATAACCAGGGTGATAGTTTAGTCCAATCAATCCTATATTCTTTACCAGCGCTATCATTTATCGAAAGCTGGAAATTCCAAAAATCTATAAATATTCTAAGTTTCATGGAAAATTCACCCCTCCATTTTTAAAACATACGAGGAGCGCGTTTGCACTCCTCGGGGTTGTAATAGCGGATAGCAGTAAACCACCCATCCAGCGGACGATGGCACTAACCGCGGGCTCTAATAACTTTACTATACATCGGTTGCATAGAATTGTCAAGACGAAAAGAATTTGTCCGATTTTCTTATTCCTCATCCTCTTCTTCATCCTCTGCTATCTCTTCATCCTTCCACAACGCTGTTTGGATCACTTGGGGTAAGTCCGGTTCTTCTTCCTTTGGCGCGATTAACTCTTCGGAGAAGAATGCCAGGCGCATATTCTCCAGCACCTCCGCTTCAGGACGGATGAATTTGCCTTTTATCCTGGAACGCGGGATGGCGTTGATCAAGGACTGGAGGAGTGCTTTGAAAGTGGTGTCGCGTTTCAATCCCGATTTTTGGAGGAAAAGGTCGCATGCGCCGGCGCCATCTTCGGAATATATCATCATGGCGGTATGGGCGGCATCGATCCAATGGGTAAAGCTGGTTACCTCATCATCCACCTGCCCTTTCTTGCGGCGCTGCACGGGAGTCTGGAGCAAGATATATTCTCCCTTCTTAACCGCCAAACGCTCTACTTTCATCAGTTCATTATCCAAATCAATCCCCAGGGCAATGGCAAGTTTGCGCGCTTCATCGTAGGGAAATTGTTCGGCTGCGTATGCGTCCCATGCCATCAAATACCAGTCGGTAACCTGGTCGAACTGGACTGCTCGCCCCGCCAACAATCCTTGTTTGCGCAATTGGATCACTTCTTCGCGGGCGAGATCAAGGGCAATCTCAGGACGCAGTGGTTTGGGCTGCCCTGTCTTTGGATCGACTTCACTGGTAAGCACGGGCCAATTTTGGGAAATGACACTCAAGGTAGGTCCAAACGTGCTGATATATAAATCTGCGCCTGTAATTCCCAGATCGGCATATTCGGCGGCTTTTTCACGCGCTGTCCGGCGCACTTCGGCTTGCAAATCTTCCCACCATACGGATTCGTTGTGATGATCTTCACGTTTACGACAGACAAGCAAGATTGTCGATGACGCCGCATTTTTCTTAGCCTGATGTAAGCTATGGGCAGATTCGGTATGCACTGGCCAGGAAGCTTTTATCGTAAAACCGGCGTCCATCAAAGCCGAAGCCAGTGTATCCCAGGCTTCCACTTTTTTATGGGTGAACATGACGGTCAATACACCGTCTGGATGAAGGACGCGGTACATTTCGCGGAAGGCGGCTGCCATCTTACGCTCGTAATCTTGCTTTGCCAGGATTTTCTTTTTGTTACCCAACGCGGCAAAACGGGCAGGATTGGCTACGGCTTCATCGTCCTTATTGGTCAGTTCATCGGTAAAGAATTCGGGGAAAAGATGTCCTACACTGCGTTTGAGCCAGACATAGAAGAAGTCAGAAAGTTCAGCGTACTGAACGTTATCATAGTATGGTGGGTCGACTGTGATATTATGAAAAGAGTTATTGGAAAGATTATTAAGTTTCCCTGCCGATCCGCGTAAAACAGTAATATGATCTATCAGTTTTTGCTTTTTGACGGAAAAGAAGGAGGAATTTGCGGGATAAACTAGTTCACATATACCTTGGAATGCATCTGCAACTTGCTCTATTGCCCAAGGAAGCAGATTTCCAGCAGCATCAAATTCTCCATGGCTCCACTTGAAAGAGAAATCATGCCGTTCAAATTGAGGAGCCATCACGGTACGAACACTATGCCATCTAGAAGTTCGGCAATTGTAAACACTTGATTTGTCCAAAGCGAATCCGAGGTATGTTCGAATAGCATTTCTATGGTGCTCATTTTCCACTTCGATTTTTAATTCTCTTAAGGTTTCAGAAAACATACCCATAACCAGCAATTGACGCGGTGAGTAGAAATCAGCCCAAGTGGGCATCCCATATAAAATGGGACGATTATCATTTCCTTCCGGAAATGCTTCTATTGGAATAAGACCATTAGCTATCCATTCTGGCTTCTTCTCCAATAAAGTTTTTTCTGCTCGTTTAACTGCCTTTAAATCTTCGAGTGCCGGGGCGCGGAATTCAAAACCGCCTGGCTTTTTATCTGCCACAGCATACAATACCTGCCCCATGCGTCCGGCTTGGGCTTCGGTTTTAATGTAATCACCATCTATGGTTTCCCCTGTCCATGGACAGCGTCCAACACCGCGAATAATTGTGCCTTGATCGGGGTCGTATTTGCCAATTTGGTGACCTTCCAGAATTTCAAAGCGCGGTTGCGTACTATCGGGATCGGCGATCACGCGTACTGCAACGGGTTTGTCCCCGTTAGCCAACCACCAATTGGGGCTAAGCGGTATTGTACGCCCATGCCACTGCACGGTACGCGCCCAAAGATAGGCAAAAATATTCTCATTGGGTTGTTTGGGGAAGTAGATCTCCAATCGCTCTTTGACCATTTGCGCCCAAAGGTTCCCCCATTTACGAATATCATCTGCAAGCGAAGGTCCAAAACGCGCTGGATAATCCAGAGTGGCTTTCAGGATAGTGGCAGCGACCGGATTAAGATCATTGGCATAGGTGGTAAATCCATAGCGCAGCGACTCAAAGGGAATCGAACCGCCACCCGCAAACGGGTCCAAAACACTGATTTGACTTGTCCCCCAGGTAAGTTTCAAGAGATCGCTCAATATTTCTAGGTTTTCGGCTGATGGATTAACAGTAAAAGCACGGGGAGCACCTCCATAGGGATGGAATTTAAGTTTAATGCCCTTATCCTTTGCCCATTGTACAATTTTCATTCCCTTAACCGGATCACCATGAATGCCAACCAAATCGAGAAACCATTGATGGTATGCTTGTCCGGTGGGAAAGCGCTGCTTTAGATCGGCAGTCCAATCCTGGTTCCAGGCGGGCAATACACTGGCAAGGATGGCAGCCCGGCTGGCAATTAAAGGACGGCGAGCCCACCAGACATGTAGAAAATAGAGGGGTGGCAGCGCACTGCTGGCACCCCGTTCGCGCATGCTTTCAACACCCACTTCGGCGATGGGCAGCCATGATTCAATCAGTACGGAAGGTCGAGTCATCATTCACCTCAAATAAAATACTTTCTTGAAGGGTTGGCAAGCCAGGACGCAAACCCTTTTGATACTAGATTCCCTATCGAAGTCAACCTCATCCTAAAAACCGAACGGTAGATTTCTCCGTCCGCTCATTTACTTATGAATGCGTTTCGTGATTTCGGCAATCAATACCCGCTCACGTGTATTCAGGAAAGTCTCAAAATCGTCATTCTGCATGGCAGCTTGCGCTCCTGATTCGATAAAATGGCTGATTAAAATCACTTCAGTACGTTCTGCTGGAATGATTTCTTTCAGATATTGGCTAGGACTGCGTTTGCTGATTTGTTTATTCGTTTGATCGGCAATCAATGTGCGGTTGATGACGCAATTGATTCGCTCCGATGAAAATGGTTTTCCATCTGAAGGGTGCAATTTATTGAGATAAGCAACTGGGAAGATATGATGGTCTTCCAAAGTATGAAACTGGATCGAGTCATCAGCGCGGAAATCTTTGGCACCTCGTAATGCAACCAAACAAATGACTCCGCGATAGATTGAATTAAGCCGGTTGATGCTTTTTAGGGAGAATGCCTGGTTTTCAAGAATACTGGTTCGTGCTTCTCTCAATGCTTCGGCTTCAAACGCAGAATCTCCGATCGATCTCAGAAAATCCTGATAATCGCGATAGATGGCGCTTTCGACCGAACCAGCGTAACGTTCCCGGAAAACAGATGCCCAGTACCAACGTTGAATCCAATGGTAGGCTTTATGTCCAAATTTGTTTTTATCGATGGCATATAACATTGCTGCAAGCGGAGAAACCATCGTAAGATAAGGCATCCATTTTCGGTCAAACGCCCCGAAACCATCCGTTCCGATCGATGTCATACGGTGGAGAGCTTTCTCAATGTATTCAACCGCTTTTTTCCAATCTTTTTTAAAATCGGAGGGAGAAAGATTGATCAGCGTTTTACTTTTTACATCCAGCCCACGCATTAAGGAAATGGTACGGAGCACATAGACACCAAACTCATCCGGCGAACCCTCAGAATATTCATCTAAGATGTGATATTCGTCGACAGCTTCTCCCCAAAAGCTATGTAAATCGATCTTATCTTTGTACAGACGGGCAGTTAATAGATCATAAACCGAGAGTTTTACTCCAGTACTGTTAATCTTCTCGAAAATTGCGCAGACTTCAGCCAGCGCTTCGGGATCATCAGGCTTAATTTTAGGGATCGTGATCGTAGGAACAAAGAAGGTTTTTATTCGGTCCATCAAGGCAGTCCAGGCAGGTTTATCGTTTGGGAAATACTCCTGAAAGTAAGCATCCTTATCCTTATTTACCAGCCATTGCTCATAAGCATTTAACCACTTATCCCATAGTTCAATTTCGGTTAAGGGGATGATCAAATTTTCAAATTGATACTGACGGTCTAACATACCATTGCAATCGATCGAGCGCTCGCTGCGAATTGCTTTATCCCAATCTCCAATGGTCACCTGTTTCATGTCAAGAAAAAAACGATATGAGTATTTTGTCCAGCGGAGTGGAATATCTGGAGCGGCAAAAGCGTAATGTAAAGAGGTTAACCGCTGTTGACCATCCAACACCATGGCATCTGGACGCAGGTTGGCTATAGAAAGGTCAATTCCCTGTAACGAACGCACGGCAAAGGGGATATTTTCGCTATCGGCATTCAGAAATAGAAACGAACCAATGAAATGCCCTTGAAAGATAGAAATCAATAAGGCAGTAATATCATCCCTACTCCAGACGAAATTTCGCTGAAATTGAGGAAGGACAATCTTGCCCTTGCGAGCAGACTCTATCAGATCAAGTAGTTTTTGGTTATCGGGAGTTGTTTTCATATTTTTTTATTCTTCCGCAAGAAGTATACGTAAAGCGCGCTGGGCGCGATCTGATGTTGATCCACGCCAGGTATTGGCTGCCCCACTTCCAGTACATTTAGCAAACCAGTAGTACAACTCTTCGCCGGTCATAGCACGAATGCCGCGTGAAATTTCTTCGATGCGGACAACTTTTGTGATCGGGCGAATGGCAAGAAAGATCAACGCCAGACGCACGCCGCTCTCCTCCATCAAAAGGAATGGCTCACGTCGTTTAATGCCTAGATCGGTTGCCGCATACCCATTTAGTCGGAGGGCTTCCAAAACTGCATCCGCAATTGCCTTTAAAGCGGTTCCACCCAATTCACACACCAAGCGGCGTTGGGGAGATGACAACGGTGTAAACCCTGGCTGGGAAAGCGGGGTTTGGATGGGTCTCTGGAATAATGCCAGGCGATAGGAAGCCAGGGAAGGATTTGTGCCTGCTTCAATCTTGACCTGGAGTTCAAATGGAAGCCGCGAGTCGAGAGTTGGCAGTTCTTCCTCTGGGACAACCTCGGCAGGCATTTGCTGCTCAGTAATGGGCGGCATGTCTTCCGTCAGTTCGTCCGGCACATTAAATAATCCCATCCTGCCGTTATATGGGACAGCTTTCTCGATGGCTTTGGGATGGGTCATTTTCCAAGCGAAAAGAGGCGGTTTAAAAGCGTCCGCGCTAAGATGATCCATCTGAAGCGATTTATAAGAATCTTCATCTAGTGCGCTGATATCGATCAACTCAACCACGCCCACCAAAACACCCGTTGAAACGTGGCGCGGGTCAATCCCATGCACACGGCAGGCAATCTCATCAATTGTTTGGGAAGCATGAATTGCCAGAGGACCGCGATGGCTCACCGTCCAACTGCGCAATTCAAGCGTTTTTATCCCTTGGATGATCAAATCAGCCCAGGGTTGGCGGATACTCAGCGCTTTCATTCAGTATTTTCCTTGTGCGGAATCGCATCCAAGACAATTTTGCCAACATCCAGTGTTACCAACACATCCCGCATTGTCAAGTAATCGAGGCTGTTGACTTCCAATCCATCTTCAAATTCCACCCCAACCCGCAGACTCATCTTAAATTCATCCGCTTCTTGGGCGAAAGAATCGGTTAATGATTTGATTCTTTTGTAACGATCCCAGACGCCCTTGAAATTGAGATGAAAGGTCTCCCCCCCTTTACCGAAAGAAGCAATAACTTCCTGCTCAAACGTGAATTTTCCCTTGCCAAATTGTGGTATTGCCAGACCAACCGCCCGTAAATCACTGGCAGCCTGCTTTCCGCTTCCTGCGACCGAGAGGATTATACGGCTCAAACGGTTAAATTTATATTCCTGACATTGATCCAAAATTTGCTGAAAAGCCTGAGCAACGGATCCCTGACCGATGACTTTTCCCGGCTTGCCGCCACCCACCGGAGGTACACCGCAAGTGCATTGGTCAGTGGGCAAACCACAAACAGGACAAAGATCAGGTTGTACTGAACCACCATTTCCACCAGGAATCGCACCTGGCGTCCATTTTCCTTTGATGTGGATCCCCAGCCGCTTCGCTTCCTCAGGCAAATATAAAATAGCATTATCGCTGATCTGCCAGGCAGGCGGAGGCGAATCCTGGTCATAGCCAAATTCATCGACTGAGTCATAATAGATCCAGATGCCGGTTTTAACCCCATTCTGAACTGTCTTGCGCAGTTGCCCTACATCCAGCAGAATTCTCAATCCAATTTTTCGGGCGAATGCTTTGCGCAGGTCTTCGGTTGTCATACTAACTTGATTCTGATCCCAAGCTTTCGATTTGACATAAACAGCCGAAAGAATCTCTTCGTCCGCAGTTTGAACCTTCTTCAGAAGACGCAAGACACGTAAAACAACGTTCGTCTGATCTTTATCGACTTCCCCTTGATCTTGAGCGGGCAAGGCTTCGCGGTTGAGAAAAGCATGAGTCTTCAACGCATCCGTGGTTGGATAATATAAATAGCGGTATGCCTTGGTGATCGCCACTCGCACTTCTAATTCGTTGAAATCCTTCGCCTTTTTCAGTTCATCGCGCTGTTCACGATTAAATTCGGACATACGCTCGGCTTCGCCTACAATCCGCCCAATAGCCAGATAACGGCGAGCCACCTGAACCATGTTTTCAACTTGATCCGCATCTGGTACCAGAAAAAGTACATTATTCTGGTACTTACGGAAAGATAGCATCGCGCCACAATATTCATAGATTCTCTTAACCAAATCAGGCGGGGCAATTCCGTCGGCTGTGATTTTTACAGCGTCAAAGTGTATGATCGCCAAACGCGGAATATCTGCATCATCATCCACATCCGCTGGTTCCAAGGGATAAAAAACCGGTTGGAGGAACCCTTTGTGCCAAATCAGCCGTATGCGGCGTTCTATTTCAGCCTTGGCTTTGCTCAATCCCACATGGGCGGTTTCATCTTCAATGATTTTATTGAGAGAAGGTTCTGTCTTGAAACGATAATAATGACCGTCATACTCTAAAAACCAGGCGGTTTTATAAAGCTTTTCCAGGGTGGTTTGAATAACCGCCGGATCATCCCCGCCGCCTTGAGCATCGGGTGTGATGACAGCCAACATTAAATCTGAGGGATCAACACCACTGGCAATCCCCTGTGTCAGACTGTTGATAAATATGGTTGTTGCAGTTCGGTGGGCATAGGGCGGTTTTCCATAAGATATCAAGGCGGCATCAATTGCTTGCGCATGAGCCGGCATACCGCTCATATTGCTCGCAATATCTGCCTCGATGACTTGCTTGAATCTTGGGCGATCTAATCTGCCAGTCAGGTCTTCTCCGATCTGCTGTGTCGCTAGATCAATGTGATGAAGGTGGATCGTCCAAGTGCCGGGGGATTTTTCTTTCCATAAGGATCTTACCGTCCAAGCCAATAACCGTAAAGCGCCGCGTGTCTGGTTGAAATTGGGAATAGTTGCGACCTTGCGGTTGAGGGTAGCCAATAGTTCAGGATGGAATGGGTATGATGCACTGAACTCTTTTTGATACTCTGCCCTCAAGCAACGCTGCGGTAAATCAACATTCTTATCGAATAACCCGGTGTAGTATTGGGCGTAGGCTGTAAAAATGGTCTGGGCTGCCTGCCGGTCAATACATTTAAATAAGCGATGCGTAACAATCGCCGATATTTCACTCTCAACCGTTGGGGTAAGAACGCGTTCCTGGCGAGCGGAAACCTGAAGCGCTTCAGAAAGACTATGGCGAAAGAGAGCCGTTTCTTTGCCGAAGGCATCTGATTCACTTGCCAGCGTAATGACTACCAGACAATGTTCTTTGCTGGATGCAAACTCTAATAAAGACATCAGAAATGCAACGGTTTGCTCTGCCAGATTAGAACTTCCGGTTTTTGTTGGCACAGCACTTGCGGCTCTTAGGTGGCGGGCAATCTCATCCAGCATAATCAATGTTGGGCGGTTTCCGATGATAGTTTCGAAGGGTCCAGTGCCGATAGCGGCTTTGGTCACTTCACTTTCTCGTACCAGTTCATAAGCTGATGCTCCACCCAATTGATAAGAAAGTTCTCCCCATAACGTGAGCGTTTTGATGCCACTCTCCGGATGGTGGATACCCACAGTTGGGTCTAGATCAGAACCGACAACACCAGCAATTAATATTTCCCCTCGATCTGGAACTGTCGAAACATTATCCAACAAACCATCCAGGAATTGTTTTGGCGTTTCACCAGTAACTGCATGATAAAGAGCAATCAGATTATGGGTTTTTCCACCACCAAAGGCTGTCTCTAACCGGATAACAGCATTTTTACCCGCTCCAGTCCCTTTTAAACGTCCCAGAGAGTCGTTGAGCAGCGTTTTAAGCCCAGCCGTAGGATATGTATTTTCAAAAAATGTCTGAGGATCCCCATAAACTGGATCGGCGCAACCGTCCATCACATCTTTTAGTCTGGCGGCAAAGATGTCTTCGCTTAGATCGCCTTGTAGGACTTCATCCCTTGGCACACAAAGGTCAAATATTGTTTGCATTCGTTCAGCCTCTTTATTCAATAAAAATGACACTTGCTACAACTGCGCAAACGGTCGAAACTTGCCATCCCTTTACGCCCTTATGACATAGTTGAATGTAACCTTATCTTGTTTGGCTATTCGATTGGCATAAGTATATCATGCAATAAATATTTATGGAATAAATCTACAAGTAAAGTATACGAACTTAAAAGCGATATTTGAATACTCTGTATATGAATTGTCTTTTT
>JBAXBF010000090.1:0-10733 GCA_037142095.1 Chloroflexota bacterium | reverse complement strand
AAAATGTGGGGATATTTTTTTTCAGCGGTCACCAGATCAGTGAAGATTACACCCTTCGCAGCTAATTCATCATCTAAGGAAACTTGCGTATTGCTGGAAGTAATGATAATTTGCCCACTATGCTGTTTTGCGACCAAAGATTTTAATAATTTTTTTGGCACCCCTGACGTTTGTTTATTGTTCTCAGCGATCTGGAAGACGCCTGCCTGCATGGCACGTAAATCGGTCCGGCGCCAAGCCTCATCTTTCGTAGTCGGCATAGAGATTTTAGTGAAAGAATCCCATGCGTCGCTGCGATAGGTACGTAAAAATTCCGGGATGTTTGGGTCCGCCAATCCAGGAATCATGTCGCGGGTAAAGGAAAAATCTTTTTCTAGCCCTTTATCGGCTGTGGTGAAAATACGTTTTACAACTCGTTCTGCCATAACCTTTATCCTATTGACCCTTCCATCTGCAATTGGATCAGCCGGTTCAACTCGATTGCATATTCCATCGGCAATTCTTTCACCAAAGGCTCGATAAATCCGGAAACAATCATGGTTGTGGCATCTTCTTCACTCATGCCGCGGCTCATGAGATAGAAAAGTTGTTCTTCACCTATCTTGGAAACCGAAGCCTCATGCCCGATAGAGACATCCTCATTTTCAATTTCGATAGAAGGATAAGTATCTGTTCGAGAGTCTTCATCCAATAGAAGTGCGTCACAAACTACACTGGAGCGTACGTTTGATGCTTCGGGATAAACTTTAACTAATCCACGATAGGCAGCCCTGCCTCCATTCTTACTGATGGATTTTGAAGTGATTTTACTGCTTGTGTTGGGTGCGAAGTGGATCATCTTCCCGCCTGTGTCCTGATATTGTCCTTTTCCAGCGAAAGCCATGGACAGGATTTCCCCATGCGCACCGGGTTCCTTCAGATAAACGGAAGGGTATTTCATGGTTACTTTAGATCCCAGATTAGAATCTACCCACTCCATCGTTGCATTTTCATAAGCAACGGCACGCTGAGTGACCAGATTATACATATTTGTAGACCAGTTTTGGATTGTGGTGTAACGCATGCGCGCCCCTTTCTTTACGATGATCTCAATCACCCCAGAGTGAAATGAATCTGTCGTGTAGATGGGGGCAGTACAACCTTCCACGTAATGTGCCTGGGCACCTTCGTCGATTATTATAAGGGAACGCTCAAATTGACCTAAATCAGCCATATTGAGGCGGAAATATGCTTGCAACGGCATATCCACTTTGACACCTGGCGGTACATAAACGAAAGAACCACCCGACCACACCGCACTGTTCAGCGCCGCGAATTTATTATCTTCGATAGGGACAACGGTAGCAAAATATTCACGAAAAAGATCGGGATATTGGCGCAATCCTTCTTCGATAGAGACAAAGATCACACCCATCTTCTTAAGATGTTCTTGAATATTGTGATACACCATCTCTGACTCATATTGTGCCCCGACCCCAGAGAGAAATTTGCGCTCGGCTTCAGGGATCCCTAATCGATCAAATGTTTCCTTAATATTATCGGGTACATCATCCCAAGACCTGCCTTCTTTATCTACGGGTTTGGTATACATATACAACCCATCCAGGTTCAGGTTTGCAAGGTCAGCACCCCAGGTGGGCATTGGACGTTTAAAGAAATGTTCAAGAGCCTTGAGCCGGAATTTCAGCATCCATTCCGGTTCGCCCTTCATCTGAGATATTTGCTCGACGACTTCGCGGTTTAAACCGCGTTTTGTCTGGAAGACAAACGTATCCGCGACGTGAAAATCGTATTTTTGTTGGTTACCAAGTTCTTCAAGAGCCTTGGCATCGCTAGTAGTCATGATGCGCCTCCAGATTTTTGGTTAGCAAGAACAATCTATTTGCTACTATCATTTGAGCCGTTTTTCTTGCGCAACCAATCGTACCCTTTCTCTTCAAGACGCAGCGCTAAATCTGCTCCACCAGATTCGATGATCCGACCATCCATCATAACATGCACTACATCCGGTTTGATATAGTTGAGGATTCTGTAATAATGGGTAATTACAAGGACGCCCAAGTTAGGACCGCGAAGCGTGTTGACACCTTCTGATACGATACGCAGAGCATCGATATCAAGCCCTGAATCTGTTTCGTCTAGGATGGCAAATTCGGGTTCTAAGACCGCCATTTGCAGGATTTCGGCGCGTTTCTTTTCTCCCCCAGAGAATCCATCATTAAGATAGCGTCCGGCAAAGGCATGATCCATCTCTAATAAATCCATCTTTTGTTTTAGCAGTTTGCGAAACTCTGGAATTGGGATGCCTTTATCTTGCGCATCTTTATACCGCCGGTGCGCGTTGATGGCAGAGCGCAAGAAATTAGCTATTGTTACCCCCGGAATGGCTACCGGATATTGAAAAGCTAGAAACAAGCCGAGGTGTGAACGTTCTGCCGGATCAAAATCAAGAAGATTTTTCCCTTTGAATAACACGTCACCTTGCGTAACTTCATAATTTGGATGCCCCATCAAGGTATAAGAAAGCGTAGATTTTCCGGTGCCATTTGGACCCATAATAGCGTGAACTTCGCCTTGTTTCACAATCAGGTTTACACCTTTTACGATTTCTTTATCCTCAATCTTGATGTGCAAATCGCGAACATTCATTTCTGACATAAAACGAGTACTCCGTTTCGAGGTTTTAAATTCCCCTGAATAACACTTCGCGTGAATATCTTCTACTTAGGATGTCTAAAAAGTGAGTCCTCATCATTATAGCAAAGGGCATCCTTAGAGTCAATATTTTACTTAAATATCTAATAAATGTTTTACGCCGCCAATAATCCGTGCTTTTCACGGTTGATTACCACAGCGTTTTTAGGGTAAGGAAATATTATATCATACTCCAAAGATCGTTTATTGAAATTTTATTCAATAAACGAAAATGGATTATCGTGATATAATAATGAGGATGGATCGATAGAGGAAGGTTTTCCCATTATGGGACTTTGAATTCATGGCTCACTTATTAAATGGGGATAGAAAGGGATTACATCTCAAGAAAAAATATAATAAATTGGTTTTAGTAGTCAAAAGTGTTATTCTGTTGGTATTTTTTGGAATTATACTTCGATCTCCCACTGCCGCAAAGGTAAATGATCATGGTACCATATTATCGATCACTTCCTGGCCTACGCAAACGCGTACGTTAACCTTCACGCCGCGACCTACAATTACTCCCAAACCAACATGGACATCTCAAGTAACCAATACATCTTGGCCTACACTAACGCGTACATTAACCTTTACTCCTCGACCTACGGTTACTCCCAAACCAACATGGACTGCTCAAGTAACCAATACATCCTGGCCTACACTAACGCGTACATTAACCTTCACGCCGCGACCTACAATTACTCCCAAGCCAACATGGACAGCTCAGGTATCCATCACTCCCTGGCCTACGCAGACGCGCACGCCAACCTTAACCCCGCGGCCTACTTTCACCGCCAAACCCACACATACGCCTAAGATAACCCCTACAGTTACAGCATCATCTACATCTTCACCGACTGTTACCTCAACGCTAATTCCAACACTAACGCCAACTCCAACTTTAGATGCGGCGGTGAAGTTTATTCCTGATTTGGATAATTTTGAGATTGTTGCTGGTTACCTGGCTGAAGCGATTAATGCTGTCAATGCCACTCAGCAGGGTGCTGCTCCATTGGATATAACCGATTGGGAAGAGAATTACAATGACTTTAACCGTAATAAATATGAAGAGACATTGAATGGAACCAGGCATTATAAATATCTATCTTTTACGGAATATCGGAGGAATGTCGCTGACCTTAATACCTTTATTCGAGCGACCGTTTATATACCAGATGATGATAAATCCAGCGGAAACATAGCTTACTTGAATGGTATTTTGCGCTATTTACATGATGTGCGTGGAATGGACGTTTCAAGGATTACAGAGCAGCAAAAGAAACAAATTGTCCTCGATATTGGTGAAGGTTATAATCGCCTGACATGTGTAAAATCCTTAAGATTATTATGGGCTTTATTCGGAGATAATGATAGTAATGGCAAAGGATTATTTCCTCCAATATATCAATTGAAGATTATCAACGCGGGAGATTTGGCATATCAACTGGCAAACGGGAACGGTAAGGCAATTTTTTCCCCTGAGAATATGGGTCAAATTAAAATTTCATTGATTAAGAATGCTTTTATCATCAACGAAATTCCTAATAATCGACCTGATCTGTTTGATAAAAAAGTCATGGTCTTTTTCAAACCAGCTCTTCAAGATCAGCAAAGTGGACATGTTGGGGTGGGGAAATTAGAAGCGGAATATGAAAAAGATGGTAAATTAAAGAAATTTCTTATCTCTGCATTTGAGGTTGATGGTTATACAGGGCAAGCCATGTATCATGATCACATGGATTACAATCAATTTGTAAAAAACCTTTTTGTGGGTATGAATTCACAATATAATAGCAATTCTTATAGGCTTATGGTCGGCTGGGTTTTCAACCGTTAATCTTAAGAAATAAAAAGAGGATAGGGTCGATGATTCCATTAGATAATGAATTAAAAGATTTAGATTCACAAGAGCAGCATGAAGATAAAATCAAGCAATTGAACATTTCAATAGATGCTGTATTGGGGAGCTGGGCGAGAGTACTCGAACATAATAATTTTGAAACCAAAGGACATTGTGACCGTGTAACGAAATTAACTATTCACTTAGCACAAGATCTCCACATCCCGATTGAGGAATTGATCCATTATAAACGGGGTGCTATGATGCATGATATTGGTAAATTGGGTATTCCTGAGAGAATTATCCTCAAACCTGGAAGTTTGAATGAAGAAGAATGGAAGATGGTGCGTGAACACACAGAATTAGGGTATAAGTGGTTAAAGCCAGTAAAACTACTTAAACCAACGTTGGATATTGTACGATATCATCACGAACGTTGGGATGGAAAAGGATATCCGCGGGGTTTAAAAGGCGTCACCATTCCTCTGGCTGCACGGATATTTGCTGTTGTTGATGTGTGTGATGCCTTGACTCATCTACGTGCTTATAATCATGCTTGGTCTGGTGAGGAAACACTCCTTTATCTCGAAGCGCAGGCAGGAGAATATTTTGATCCTCAAGTTGTTAATGCGTTCGTAGATATGGTGAGTAACAATCACCTTGAGATATAGCCAACTGTTCTTATGGCGCTTTTAAGAAATTGCCAACGATGTCCGGTTCATAAAAACGTAATCGCCACATTCCAGAAGACTGTTCTGATAGGATAGATTGGGTCGTTACCACCATATACCAGGTAGCCCCTGGTTTGAGAGGAAAGAAATTGCCGCTGGTATCCACAATACGCGGAGGACGCAGCCGCTGAGTGCTCTTTTCGTAATCTTCATTCAGTGTGCTCCAGAACACATCGTAGGCTTTTCCATCCCGAAAGAGAACTGCCCGATTTTTGTTATTTGGAACGATATTCATCTCGATTTTTAATCCTTCAATCTGAATATGTTCGGTAAATAAGGCTACTAGATTGGCAAATTGGAGTTGCCTGCCTGTTGAACGATCTACACTCGGGTACAGGTTTCCTCGACCATCACTATGGTCATCATAGCGCAGATAAGTTTCAGAAAGAGGGTCATAACGATATTGGGAGGCATTTAGGACATTGACGAAATAAGTTAATCCTTGTGCTGTCTTGCCGTTTTCAGGTGGTCCCTGGCTAAATACATATGATCCGTAGTATAAATCTTCTCCAGCACCGTCAGAAGATTTGATGGTGTCCAGGATGCGGTTGACATCCAGAAAAGCAGTGCTGATGCTATTTGGTGTCTCCTCATAGACATTACCGAATCCACCAATATCAACACCTTCGTCCTTGCTGGCATAAAACAATCTTCCGCCCCGAAAATAATCTACAATATGTTGAAAGACAATTCGTCCTGATCGTAAAGGTCCCACCTGTGGGCGGCGGATAGCAATTTTCCAATCTAATGAATCAAAAGTTTCCAGGGTAAAAATGGGAGATACACCACTGATTGGGTCATTATAGCGGTTGACAATTTTAGTATTCTTAGGTTGATATTTGGGTGAAGCAACGAAAGCAGCCCCAAGGTTGGGAAGGACTCGTAAAGAATATTGTTTGCCGCTTTCCAGTGAGAATTGATAATGACCTTCTGAGTCGGTGCGTGTCGTTGCCAAAAGTGTGCCTGACTGAGCATCATACAGATTGAGCTGTATTCCAGCGACTCCATTTTCTTCTGGATCAAAAATGCCGTTATGGTTCTCATCGAACCATACGATGCTTTGGATATTAGAATTGGTGGATTCTGGCGGAGAGCTTTCCTTCCATATCAAACCAGCATCCTCATCGAAATGATTTGTGGATGCCGTAATGGTATTTGTTTTACCCGTATTTGGGTCAACGGCAGAATCAGTCCTTCCTCCGCCTGCCGGAAGGGGACTGAATTCCACTCCGAGAGGTGCATCGAAGGATAAAAAGACCGATTTCCCTTTTTCAACGCTGAAACCATAATAGCCATTTGAATCACTGGTTGTACTGGCGATGAGATTCTGTGATACGGCATCAAATAATTTTACACATACACCTGGAACTCCTGTTTCTCCAATGTCCTGAGTCCCGTTTTGGTTTTCATCGTACCAGATCAAGTTACCGACAATAATTCCTGTACCATTAAATGGTTCCCAACGAACGGCGCAATCTCCGACCATAGCCGGCTTGAAAGAAGGGAGTCTCCCGTGAAAGATTGACAGGAAGCGCGTCATCCCTACCCCAATCCAAAACTCATAGATTTGGTCAGCAAGAGAAAGCCCTACTTGGGGGCGGGTTGCGCCTGGAAAATTGGAAATCGAGACGGACACACTTGGAAGCTTCAGCAGGGTTGGGTCTTGAACTGGCAATCCCGTCAGTGGATTAAAGTTTTCAGGAAAATCCGTTTTTCCGGGTCCCATTTTGGATGGAAGAACGGGTGGCAGAGGTTGATCAATGGCTGGCGGTGTAATAAATCCTACGAGCGATAATGCTAAGGTCAAGATAGAAATTAATCTAAAAACCTTCATCATATTCATAATATCAAACCAGATGACTTATATTTCTAACTTATTTAAGGCTTCAAGAGCGATACAATGCAAAATTCCATTGGAAGCCAAAATGCCGCGGTTTTTGGACAACGTTCTTCCTGTAGTAAAATCAAGGGCAGCGCCGGTTAAATCACTAATCTTGCCGCCCGCTTCTTCGAGAATGAGCGAACCGGCTGCCTGATCCCAGATTTTCTCGCGGTAATTTGGCTGCTTCGCAGAAAGCATTCGTAGCATGACTTCGCCTCCTCCTGCAGCCAGAACCGCATATTTTGCCTGGCTGTCCATGCTTAGCGGAGCAGCCTTAACACCCAACGCTTCTGCTAGCGCAGAAATTTTATCAACATTGGTATGTCCAGACTCAAAAGAACGTAAAATTCGCATTTTTCCTGGTTCACCAACAGATGACACATGAATCGGTACCAGATTCGCAGGTTCATAAAGTGGTGCAGCATAACTTCCCTGACCGCGGGCAGCAATGACAAGACATCCATTACCACTGCCGATTGTTGTATCAGGTAATTGCAAATTAAGTTTTGGACATCCTAATGCAGCGACCTGCACTTTGCCATTGACTACCAATGCCAGTGCGACTGCATATTGATCGCCTCTCAAAAAACCCTTTGTCCCATCAATCGGGTCCAATGTCCAAAAACGGGATGCAGATTCGGTAGTGCCATGCTCAATCCAGGCACAAATTTTTCCTGGAGTGGCTTCAGGTAGCATTTCTTTCACAAAAGATGTGATTTGCTCCAAGATGTGAATAGATTCGGGTTTCCGTAGTGTGGCTGCTCCTTCCTCTGCTATGAGAGGATCATGCGGGAAGGTTTGAAGCAGGGTAGCGGCTACCAATGCCTGCGAGGCAAAATCAGCCGCGGTAACGGGTGAGCGGTCGTCTTTCGTTAATGTTGAAGTAACTGTTTTGTCTTGAATTAATTTAATTAAAAGGGCGGCGCGCTGTGTGACTTCGAGCGCAAATGCCACCTCTGGATTTTGCATATCAATCATATCGGAATAACCTACCAAATTTCTCAAAAGCGTGCTAAAATATAAATGTAGATTGGGCCCATAGCTCAGCGGTTAGAGCAGTCGGCTTAAAGCAGTATACACGTAGATACATGTATCTGCAAGGGCTGCTTGGGGAGTAATTCCCAAGTGATAACCTGTCAAAGTCGGGGAAGCTGGTATTTCGTAACGAATAAGGTAATCCCGAGCCAAGCCTCGATTATGAGGAAGGTGTAGAGACTGGACGGCAGGCACCCTGAAATCAGGGTGAAGGGACAGTCCAGCCCACAAACCCGGATGGGGCAGCGAAAGCTGTAGTGGGAAGCATAACCGATTGGTCGTAGGTTCGAATCCTACTGGGCCCATTGCAAAGTGGACAAGGGTAATAAATCAATCCCCCGAAGAACGATGTAGTTCCTTGGGGGATTGATTTATCTAAATTCTCTTTACGGATAATTGGATTCTCATCAAAACATATCCATTCTCTGTTCCAGTATAAATTAGATTTTTAGCGTCTCGAGCCTCCGACTTTGTTTTGAGTAGGCTCGCCGCGATTGGGTATACTCACTTCACAGCCTTTGACAACCAATCTGGATGCACTTTGTATATCAATGGCCGTTTGGCTGGTTAGGTCGCACTGATATCCATAAACTGGATCGTATCTCTGAATATAATATATTTTAATGGCATAATTATCGCGATAAACATCGTAAGTTATTTCTGTAGGATTCTCTTTGACTCCTTTGGCTACAGGAAAATAATAGGCATATCCGTTGTCCGTTCCAGTTAACTCAACACCGATCTTCATCTCCGCTTTATTAATGATCGTTAGATGAACCAAATTGAATGTAGGTCTATCAAATAAAGGTCTGTTGCTCATTAAGAACAGAGCGAGAACGGATATGCCCAAGAGTATTTTCTTCATTGAAAATCCTATTGTGATGCTGGAGTCGAATGAGCGATGTTTTCCAGGTATTTGATAAATGCATCGTAGAGTTGAGCTGCCGTTCCAGTACTGCCGCTGCGTTGGCTGTTGCTCCCATTGCGCGAATTTTGACCTCCTCCACCGGGAAAGCCGCCAGGAGGACCACCATCTCCACCGCCGATTCCTCCGGGAAGACGAACAGTTCCACCTGGCGTTTGCCCGCTTGTCTGGGTTCCCTGTCTCGATGTGCCTTGAGATGTCCCACCTGCAGTGCTTGGATTGAAAGCGATACCGAGCTTCTGTGGTACGACACCAAAATCTTTGCGTGAAATCTTCATTGCAATGATTGCCTGAATCTGCTCCGCGGTCATTGTTTCCTGGATTTGACTCCAGAGAGAATCTTTCTCTTCCTGCGCAGCGGTATCACTCTTACTTAGAGTGCGCACACCTTTCCAGAGAGGCAGTAGCTGTGCCGCTTGTTTTTCAGTCAGGGCATTTTGTGTATCCTGAAGCTTAACCGTACCCAAGATTAACTGGGTAGATACCGGTAGCGCGCCTTCATAATCCTCGCGCAGGTGGGTCGAATCATTTTGCACGGTGGTTGTAGCGGCGGAAGCCATCATCCCACAAGATGCCAGGAGTATGGAAACAATTCCCAATAATAATATCAACGTTAACTTTTTCATATCTAACTCTATGTTCTCCGAATTACACTAGATTAAATCACTATTTTAGAACCTATTCATTTTATTCATGTCTAAGTGCTTCGATAGGATCGAGCTGGGCGGCTTTATTGGCAGGATAATAACCGAAGAAAATGCCCACTGCCGCTGCTGAGCTGAAGGCAAGTAGAATGGAACTTGGCACAATCACGGTTCGCATATTTCCCACAATACCGAAAAGCCAGGACCCCCCAACACCTGTTATGACCCCAATCACTCCACCGACCATGCTGAGCAGCAGTGCCTCCGTCAGAAATTGCCAGCGGATATCATTCGGGCTGGCGCCAACTGCCTGGCGGATACCAATTTCGCGCGTTCGTTCGGTTACACTGACCATCATAATATTCATGATTCCGATTCCGCCTACAACCAGGGAAACGGCTGCCACCCATGCCAAAAGGCTGCGGAAAGCAGCCGTGGTGGCTTCCTGAGTGCTGATGACACTCTGTTGGGTACGGACGATAAAATCTGCTTGCTCCAGAGTAACCTTGTGGCGTCTGGCTAACAATAATTGAATCTGAAGAATGACATCGTCTATCGATGCACCGTTGCTAATTTTAACATAGATCGTACGCACACGATCACCCATAAATCTCGCAAATTGGGCAGGAATATACTTAGAGAAGACAATTTTAATCGGCATATACAGACGCGCATCGAAATCCACGTCTCCAACAATGCCTTTCGGGTCGAAGACCCCGATAACAGCAAATTTCGTATCCGCCACACTCACGGTTTGACCAACCGGAGGGGTATCCTTAAATAGTTCTGTTGCCAGCGTTGATCCTAAGATGACAACCTTCTGTTTTTGATCGAGATCACTTTGACTGAAGTATCTGCCTGATTTGAGTGTCATATCCCGTACTATAGGAAAATCTGGCGTCGTACCAACAATAGAAATGCTCTGGAGAATGGTATTCTCGACCTGAATTGTCTGAGTGCTGCCCTGTTCGACGACCAT
>JBAXBF010000089.1:0-10772 GCA_037142095.1 Chloroflexota bacterium | reverse complement strand
AGAGCCGCCAGTCAAGCAACTCATTTCATGGATCATTCCGCGCGAATCAAATGGACCAAGGCCATCTTGTGAACCTTCATCCCATGTGGCAGCAGGCGGGAATCGATCCGCAAAATCAATGACGCTTTATATCCGGTTTTTAGAACGCCGCAGGCAAAGAGCTTCAAACACGCCGCATGGTTAGAAATTGTTGGAAATTTCTTGACCTCTTCCGAAAAAATATGTCTCTTGTAGGGATGAGTGAAGCAGCCTCTACTCGCCCCCCTTTTTTGGCTTCAATTATCCCCCCTCTTTCACGGCAAGCTCATTGCTGGGAAAAAGGAAGGAGGCTTGTTTTTATTGGAGCGGGGTGTCGCACTCTTGAAGCGAACAGGCAGACTGATTACGCCATGAGAAGAAATCGTTTCAGGCAGAGGGGCGTGAGAGAAGCATTTTCCCTGGTTGAGCTGCTTATTGTGATGGCGATTATTGCAATCCTATTCAGTTTGATGTCGGTCGTTGCGATGAGAATGAGGACTTTCTCGAACAATCTCCGGTGCATTTCAAACTTGCACACGATCGGAGTCGCTTTGCTCACATATGCAAGCGACCATGACGGTAAAACCCCGACGGCCTATACATTAGATTCGACTCAAATAAATGTGACCTCATTTTGGCACCAAATCCTGGTTGATAATGGATACCTTTCCCCACGGGTGCTATGCTGTCCCTCTTGTCCACCCTATAATTATCCTAAAACGGGAGTCAGTCTGCAAACCTATGGACTTAGAAGAAATTCCACACCTTGGGAAAACCGATTTGATCCGGCGTTTCAGATCGGGAAGACAGCCTCCCTTTCCAGTTACGTGCTCGTCGCTGATAGCATTAACCCAGTTTCTAATACCCAGTTCTATTACCTGGATTACCCCGGGTTTTCTTGGATGCCTAACCAGATTGACGTCCGGCATAATGGAAAGGCAAATATTCTGTTTGGCGACGGCCACGTCCAGTCTCTTACCCCGAAAGAGATATTAAATCTCGATGATGGCTGGATTAACTACGCCTTGCATGCTCCTGCTTCTTAGGGTGTAAAGCGAAAACCATATCGAGCGTAAGACTCAGTTAACTAAAGAATGAAAAAACCAATATGAGTGATAAATAACTATGAATACTATAGCATTTTTTGATGATTTCTTTTTACAGAGCTATAGCCAGTTTCGGCGGCGTTACTTTGAGCCCGTGAGAAATGAAAGCTCGCTATTTTTTGACGGCAGTTACTCAATCGGTTATCCATCTATCCAATGGTGTCAAGATGCTAACAAGTATCGAATGTGGAGTAATCTAAATCATATTGTTTGCTCTATTGGTAAAACGGATGAACACTTTTTTTTAGGGATGCAGGAGAGTGACGATTGTATCCACTGGAAATCCTTTGAGAATGACGACGTTCCCCAAGGGTTTCCAAAGAACTGGGTCTTTGCAGGTGAGGAAGGGAGTATGCACGGAGCAAGCGTCTGGCGGGATGAATATGAATGCAACCCCATGCGCCGTTACAAATGCGCGCTGAGCATTGACGGGACATCGCAGCCTCAACACTTCTCGCCTGGCGTGATAATCACCTCGGCAGACGGTGTCCATTGGAGCGAGGAAAATAAATCCATGCAATGGGGAAACTCGATGAGCGATACCTATAATTGTATTTTTTACAACCCAGTCCTAAAGGAATATCAAGTGATCATGCGTTCAATCGTTACCGATAGGCGGATTTGCACTTCTACAAGCAAAGATTTAATTTCATGGAGCAAGCCTCAAGTCATGCTTAGTCCGGATCCATCGGATCCGCCTTGTTGTGAGTTCTATGGAATGACCAGTTTTTACAAAGATGGTATCTTTTATGGGTTTTTATGGATTTTTGATGCCGACATGAATGATCGGGTGCCTTGGAAATTTAATGGTTCAGTTTACACCGAGTTGGTTTATAGCTACGATGGTCTTCACTGGAACCGCACGCATAAACTGGTGCAAAGTCTCGGTAATATTGGAGAGTTTGGGGTGACTGATAACTACATTGGCAATATGTGTGAATCCAAAGACAAAAGCGAATGGTTTATTGCTGGAGTTTATCCCAGAACTAACCATGGGGCCGGTCTATACGAAGAACATTCAGTTGGCGTGGAAGAGGACAAGAAGAGAAGCGCCTTTTATGTTAGTTCCATCAAGCCTGGACGATTTGTAGGGCTGCAAAGTGTCGGCAATGCATTTCTTCGTACTAAAAGGTTTTATTCAAAGGATGGGGATTTTCGCATCAATGTGGCCGTACCTTTGGGGCAAATGCGAGTTCAATTAGTCGATCAAAGCTATAAACCCGTGCCTGGATTTACATTTGAAGATTCAATTCCATTTACCGGCGATGCGATCAATTATCAACCCAAGTGGAAGAGACGTAAGATATGTGAGGTTAAAGGGTTTACTTTTGCAATCGAGATCAAGATCTTTACTGGCGTAGTTTACGGGATTTATGGCGACTTTTATCCATTCTATGCTTCCTTACCCCAAGAGAGTTTGGGCGATCCAACTCATGTGTGCGATGCTGTTTTTGGCAAAGATACTATAAGTATTAATTATGAGTCGGTTAATCTGAAATGATGAAGATATTTAAGTGGTAATGATAGTCAGTTTTTAAACGTAAGCCTGCTGAATAAATATAATTATATGAATCGAAAAGAGCCCGACTGGTTAAAAAAAGCAGTTTTTTATCAAATCTATCCACAGAGTTTCTGCGATAGCAATGCCGATGGGATTGGCGATATTCCCGGAATTATTTCAAAGCTTGACTATATAAAAGAAATCGGGTTTACTGCGATCTGGCTAAATCCAGTTTATGTATCACCATTTCATGATGCTGGTTATGATGTCTCAGACTTCTATAAAGTAGCACCACGCTACGGAACCAATGACGATTTAAAACACCTTTTTTCTGAAGCTAAAAAACGAGATATAAAAGTTGTTTTAGATATTGTTGCTGGACACACTTCCACAGAACACCCGTGGTTTAAGAAGTCTTGCATGGCAGATAAGAATCAATACACCAATTATTATATATGGAATCAAGATTGGCTCGATGACGCTGATGGTTTAAATATGGTTAATGGCTATGCCGAGCGAAATGGGAGTTTTGCGGTGAATTTCTTCTCGAGTCAACCCGCGCTAAATTACGGATTCGCAAAACCAAATCCGAAAAAGAAATGGCAATTACCAACCGATCATTCGGATGTTTTAACCGTTGGAGAAGAGTTGAAGAAAGTGATGCGTTTCTGGCTGGAATTGGGGTGCGATGGTTTTAGAGTCGATATGGCATCATCACTCATTAAAAAAGACTCCGGGCACAAAGCTGCGATCAGTTTTTGGAGGAAAGTTCGCAAAATGTTTGACGAGGAATACCCTGAAGCCGTTTTAGTTTCAGAATGGTCCTACGCGCCGCAAGCCTTGAAAGCCGGATTTCACATTGATTTTATGCTTTTTTGCGGCACAAGTGCCTATACTTCACTATTTCGAAATGAGCCGGAACGGGATATGTTTGCTCATGTGCCAAAGAGTCTGTTTTATGAGAATGATGGGTATGACTACCGATTAAAAAATAGAAATAGTTTTTTTGATAATAAAGGGCTTGGCGATATTAGTCAGTTTATGACTGCATACATTCGCCATTATCAAGAAACGGTGAAAAAGGGATATATTTCATTGGCGACAGGCAACCATGATATGCCGCGAATTAGTGAAGATCGAAGCAGCTTGGATTTGGAGTTAATATTTGCTTTTATCGCAACAATGCCCGGTGTGCCATTCGTATATTATGGCGATGAAATCGGAATGAGAAATGTTAAGGATTTAAAGTCTGTTGAAGGGGGATACACGAGGACACAAGCCAGAACACCAATGCAGTGGGATGCGACGAAAAATGCCGGTTTTTCGCAGGCTCCGGCAGAGAAGCTGTATTTGCAAATTGATCCGGATAAAAGCCGACCACATGTCAAAGGGATGCTTAAAAGTGACGATTCGCTGTTGAGTAGACTTAAACATCTCATAAAAATTAGGAAAAGCTTTAGATCATTGCAGGCGGACGGTCTGTTTGAATGCATTCCGGTAAAAGGAAAGAATGGCGTATTGGCTTACACAAGAATAAACGATAACGAGAGGTCATTGATAGTGTTTTCTCCCAGCAGTGAACCTCAAATATTCTCTTTTCAGCTAAAGGTCTGCATACACCTGGAGAAAGTAGTTTGCGTTAACCTAGAGGCGACAAATGAAAGCGGGATTATTAGTGTAAGAACTTGCGCTAGTGGATATGGTGTTTTCAAGTATTAAACTCCATAGATAACGTCTAGTGATTGCATCTATCTTTGTTCGCTTCCGGCAAGAATTCAATAAATCGAGAACACCCTCAGTTTTAATGCGCCAGATGAATAGCTTGCCGACACCCTCTGTTTGATGTTTAAATGAGATCAAGACTTAATAATGCTAAGTGGATTTGGCTGAAGCAAGATAAGGATGCAGAGCATCAATATGTCTGCTTTAGAAAAAGATTTTCAGCTGATTATGGCAGCGGTGGAACATTGTATGTTTCTGCAGATAGTGACTTTGTTGCATTCATAAATGGCTGCGAAATCGGTCGCGGGCAGTTCAGTGATTATCCGACGGAAAAGACTTACAGCGAATTTTCCTTGGAACCGTTTACAACGCCAGGGGAGAATGTGCTTTGCGTGTTAGCCTATTATTGTGGATCAGATTTCTCTACTTACCGGAAAGGCCCTCCTGGCGTGATTGTCGAGTTAAAAACGACTGCTTTCGAAGTAATTTCGGATCACTCGTGGAAATGTCTGCAATCTGCCGCTTTTCAATCTGGTGGTTTACCGCCAGTTACTCCACAACTTGGATTCGTGACCAAATTTGATGCGCGCTTGGATTCGGACTGGACGAATCCAGTTTTTAATGATTCGAGTTGGCCCAACGCGCAGATTTGCGAAAAGGGAGTCGGTGGATTCCGGGAAAAGTTATCGTTACGACCGGTTCCGCCTTTGCTGATGGGCCCTCGCATACCTGTACAAGTCGTTATGCAGGGCAATATCTTACGGAAAAATGAACTGTCGACCTTTGCAGATTCCGTCGCGCAAGATCTGATGGAACATTATCAGTTGTCGGATATTATTGAGGGATTTGATGAGGAATACTGTGAAAAGATCCCAGTTTTAGACGGAACAATGGAAGCAACATTGAAGTTAAGAATGCCTGATGATTCCGGACATGGCGTTTATCTGATTGTAGATCTATTGGCAGAAAGCGTTGGATTGATCGATCTCGAACTAACGGCCGCTGCCGGAACAGTGATTGACATTTCGCATGGAGAGCACCTTCTCGACGGAAAGGTCCGAAATAAGATCGGGGATAGAAACTTTACTGACAGATATATCTGTAAAGATGGTCTGAATTATTATCTGATGCCATTTCGAAGAATAGGTGCGCGCTATATTCAATTGAACATTACACAAATCTCGTGTTCAACATCAATTCATTATGTCGGCATCAGACCCATTGAAGTTCAATTGCCAACGCCGTGCTATTTTCAGAGTGGCGACACACTAATGGACCGAACCGATACGATCGCCGTTCGAACTCTGGAACTGTGTATGCATGAGCACTATGAAGACTGTCCATGGCGTGAACAGGCGCTTTATTCCTATGATTCCCGTAGCCAGATGCTTTTTGGTTATTATGTATGGGGTAATTATGATTTCGCTGCAACTTCGCTTGACTTATTGGGTAGAGGAATTAGACCTGATGGTCTGTTGGAATTGTGCGCCCCGGCCAAGGTCGGGGTGACGATCCCAATTTTCAGCTTTGTCTGGGTTTCTGCATTGAAAGAATATTGGTTGCACAGCGGCAATAACGCACTCTTTCATAAATTCGACCAACAAATTGAGTTTATGATCGGAAAAATCCAAGAATTGCATGATCCGCAGTCCGGTCTTTATCGACTTAATGCAAACAAAGAGATGTGGCATTTTTATGAATGGGTTCCCGGTTTATCTGGAGAAAATGTGTGTGCTGATGAATATCATGCGGCGTATAATATTTATATTTATGAAATGCTTTGTTCCTATACGGAGATGCTTCGGCTGAGCGATCATGCCCTCAAGGCGGCTCGATATTTGACCATGTCGATAGAATTAAAGGGCGCATTCAATCGGATATTTTGGGATCCTAGTCATCAGTGTTATGCGACTAAGTTGATTTGCGGTAAATTACAGGAATATCATGATCATATTCAGGTTCTGGCAGTTTATAATCACATTGTTCCTGAAGACAAATTGTCGTTTTTGTTGCAGGCTGTTTACTCTAAGTCATTTAATCCCATGACGTTTAGCCCAATGCCTTACATGGTCCGTTCTTTGATGGTGCAGACCTACTCTGCACGCAAGTATGTTGAAGCTGAACTGTCGCGAAATTTTGATCCGATTGTATTAGCCGGTGCCACTAGCCTATGGGAGACACAGACAGGGGCCGCTGATTTTGACGGGGCAGGAAGCCTCTGTCATGCATGGAGCAGCTTGCCGGCATATTATCACCGTGCCTGGGTCCTGGGAGTCAGGCCGTTAGAACCAGGATTTAAAATATTTATGTTATCGCCCTATCCGGGTAAAAATACGGCAGCAAAAGGTAAGGTCGCAACTCCTTCGGGGACTATCGAGGTAGAATGGTATCAATCGGATGAAGGTCTTCACTTGGAAGCCTCTGGTCCCGAAAACCTTTTGCCGGTATTTGCCCCCTTTGAAGAAGTCAGGATCATTAGAGCAACCTATAATAAGGAACTGATACCTCGGGCTTCACCTTCCCGTGACGAACCCAATATGCAAATCCAATAGAAGACTCGAACTAATCATGAAAACTAAAAACAGCCTCCACCAAATTAGCCGAATAATAACACGAGAACGCATCTGCCTAGTGTTTTTAGCTTGCAATGCCATGCTGGCGATTCCTGGGCATTCTGCGACTTCAGAAAAACTGATTTCGAAAACAGAAGAATCTCAACCGCCGTCCGTGAATGCTGCTTCGTTACCCACAAAACTGTCAACTGCACCCGTTCTTGGCGACCCGCTTCCTCTGGGACAGGATTGGCCTGTTAAAACTGTACCGTCTTATGTTCCTAATCGAGAGGATTTCATCCATGCAAATCAAAAGCAGGCGCAGGACATTCTCAACGTGAAGGATTTTGGCGCAGTTGGCGACGGCGCATCGCATCCACTGAGTGATGATTTTAAATCGCAGTCTGAACTTGATGAGAAGTTTGGTAGAGGTCTTTATCAATTGAGCGATGAGCGCGACTATGTCGGTGTTTGTGAAGCAATACGCTTTTCGCGTTATTTCGGCACAACAAGAGGCAAAGCCAATCCAGATTTATTAGCCATGATAGGAAGGCCTGAGCACGTCACGTCAATGAATGCGGTTCGAGTCCCAGCTGGCTTGTACGTGATAAATCGGACCATTGATTTGATGGGCCTCTATGGATTTAGTCTTTGTGGCGATGGAACCCCGCAGACTGTATTTTATTTTACCAAGCCAGCGCCGCTTTTTTGGCTTCAACGATCCTCAAATATGAAATTTAAAGACTTTCTTGTTCTATCCAATACAAAATGCAAGTCGACTGGATTTTATATTGTTGACGACTTAAAGAAAGACCCAAATCGACAGGGATCGCCAACATTTCAGAATGTCTTTGACAGACTTTCCTTTCATGGTCTTTACAAAGCCATTGACCTTGCTGGCGATGTCATGACCGATAACGAATATTTCTATTCTTGCAGATTTTTACACAATCAGATCGCTATACACCAACGTAACGCCCAATGTATGAGCGTTGAGTTGTTCGGTTGTGATTTCCAGTGCAACAAAAATGCGCTCCTAGTTGAAGCCGGCGGGCAGATCAATGTTCATGGTGGTGATTTTATTGCAAATGACACGATGCTCTTACTTGCTCCGAACAAAATGTTTACGAAATCGACTGGCGGTGGATCGACAATTAATCGGAACAATGGCAAGTTTAATTTTCTCGGCGTTCGTTTTGAGCAGGATGAATATCCGCTGTTTGATGCGATTGATGATGGAAGTTTACTCGCTCAAATCAATTTTGATAACTGTGCTGTATATCAAAGAGCCGTTGGGAAAGGGGGAGCACTTGGAATCCTGCACAATGGAATGAATGTTGTTCTACGTAACCTAAATGTCGGCCCCTACGAGGTAAAGGTGTTGGGGGATATTGGCGATTTTGATGAAAAGCGAAAAGGGGCACTCATCTTTGATAACATTATTGGCTCACTCAGTTACGCTGAAGTCAATGGCCTTTCAACTGTTTTTGATGGGAGGAAATGGAATGTTTCTGCCGATATGATCGTCACCAATGCTGCCGATTGGAAGCATGTCGTAAAAGTTAGATAATAATCAAAGTCTAAGAGGTTAATGGGCAATGGTTCAACTACTAAAAAACTGAGAAATATATTAGTATATTCAGACGCTTAGTATCTCTATAGCAATGAAAACAGACAATAAAACGAATTACGCTGTCATTCTTGGGAATCTCGGAAATACTTGCGACAGATTCCTGTCCTCAGGTTATAAAGAGCAGCTCGCCAAGTCCGAGATGCTTCGCCAGGCCGCGTCTATTTCGGGGGTCAAGGGGATCGAGCTCGTTGGAAATTGGGACATCTCTGCCCAAAATGTCGCAGAATTGAAGATCATGCTCTCTGACGCCGGCCTCGCCTGCGTATCGATCATTCCCGATCATTTCGCGCAGAAGCGCTGGGGACGTGGTGCCTTCACCTCCCGCGATGCCGCGACCCGTCGAGCCGCCGCGGCGGAGACCCGAGCGATGATGGATGCTGCGGTTGAGCTCGGTTGCGACCTTATCAACCTCTGGCCAGGACAGGACGGCTACGATTATCCGTTTCAAGGTCAATTTGATCAGGCTCGCGACTGGCTGGTTGATGGTATCCGCGAATGCGCCCAGCACCGTCCCGATGTTCGCCTTGCGCTCGAATACAAATGCAAGGAGCCGCGCACCCACTCATATCTCGCCCGCACCGCCGATACCCTCTTGTTAGCCCAGGAAACCGGCTGCGAGAATGTCGGGGTCACGATCGACACCGGGCACGCGCTCATGGCCGGGGAAAATATGGCTGAGAGCGCTGCGCTGCTTCTGCGGCATCGCAAGCTTTTTCACCTGCATTTCAACGACAACTACCGCAGTTGGGATGACGACATGATTGTCGGCAGCATCCACTGCATCGAATATGTTGAACTTCTGTACTGGTTGGATCGACTCGGCTACAGCGGCTGGTATTCAATGGACCAATACCCGTATCGCGAGGACGGCCGCAACGCGATCGAGGCGAGCATCCTTTTCCTTGAGGGGCTTCGTCGGCGCATGGATTCGTTCGGCCGCGTGCGTTTTGATGCTCTGGTCGAGGGGGGTGATGCTGTGGCAACCAGTACAGCCTGGAGACAATTCCTCGGTTTTTAGTAATGCGCCTCAATGTGTATTCGGTTCACACCATCGGAGGTTCAACCACTGTGCAGAGTATTGATTTTATAACTTTATGTTAAAACACTTTTACCAACGGATTCAGGTTAAAAAATCGGATCCACGACAACCTCCTGTGCTCCTGGTCGCCTTTGGCGATAGCGTGACACAGGGATGCATGGAATGTGGCGTGATTGATCATGCGCATGTGTTCCATCACCAACTCAAACAAATGTTGGAATCTGCTCATCCTCAGACGACGTTCAGCGTTCTGAATTCCGGCGTGGAAGGAGATTCTGCTTCTGGAGCGATCGGGCGATTGTATCGTGACGTCATCCGTCATGCTCCAGACTTGGTGTTCGTCGGTTTTTGTCTCAATGATGCCATGAGTGGGATCCAGGGAATCGAGGAATATTCTCGAAGCATGACGGCCATCTTGGATCGGATTACCTCTGAGTCGGATGCAGGTATTATACTGCTTACGCCCAATTTTATGGCCTCCAAGGCAACCCATAGGATTCACGCAAAGCATCTACAGTATGCTAAAGACATGCTGGCTTGCCAAAACGAGGGCGTTCTCGCGGCTTATGTACGCGAACTCAGGAGAATTGCGGTAAGCAGGAATCATCCGGTTGCTGATGTTTATGCCGAGTGGGAGCAACTGGCGGCGAATGGCGTGGATACCACGCCCTTGCTTTGCAACGGATTGAATCATCCAGATGTTTCGGGTCAGAACCTGATTGCCAAAACGATTTGGGAGGTCATCCAAAAAGCGGATAACTCCTAAACGCTAATTCACTGTTCAGAAAATCAATTTTGATGTCAAGATTTCCCGTCCTGCGTTTCGCAAAGGGGGCCGAGGAGGGGCACGACGCCAAAGTTCTGGGGATGAGCCGGCTTTCTTATCTCTGGCGAGCCAGAGGACGTAAAATTGGTCAGTTTGCCGGCACACATCGCTGGGAATTAGCCGCGTTATTCGACGCGTTCAGCGCTGGAAACACCAACGCGGCCAGAAGGCCCGCAATCGCTATTGCCACCAGCAGTTCCATGGATGAAGGAACCAATCAGGACTGCCGGCGGCGCAGAACCATGACGGTCGTCAGGCTGAAAGCGAGAAGAGCCCAGATGGAGGGTTCGGGGGCAACGGTCAGGCCGCCCGTGGCGAGGCTGAAGGTGTAATGGGCAGTGTTGCCTCCGTTCGATGCTCCCCAGGTATTCGTCC
>JBAXBF010000088.1:0-10805 GCA_037142095.1 Chloroflexota bacterium | reverse complement strand
TCGCTGGATGGAATCCGCTCAAAGATGCATTAAAGGACGGTAGCGTGGATGCAGCGTTCATTCTGGCACCTTTAGCGATGGATTTATTCTCGGCAGGGGCAAAGATCCGGCTTATTTTGTTCGGACACCGTGACGGAAGTGTAATCATCAAGAACAAACGCGCTAATATTGAGAAGATAGAAGATTTTAAAGGCAAAACCGTCCTTATCCCGCATTACCTATCCATCCACCACTTGATTTTTGATCGTCTCTTGCGAGAGAAAGGATTAACAGTGGGTATTGGGAAAGATGTTATTTTTGAAACGGTCGCGCCTTCTGAAATTCCTGAAATCATCGCGGATGATGAAGAAGGCAACATTGGCGGTTTTATTGTTGCCGAACCTTATGCCTCGCAGGTCGTCCTGGCAGGCTCCGGAGAAGAATTTGCACTCTCAAAGGATATTTGGCCCAAGCACCCTTGCTGTATTCTGGTCGTTAAAGATGAAATTGTTGGTAAAAGCCCGGATGCTGTCCAGGAATTAACGAACAGTTTTGTACAATCTGGTTTCTTTATTGAGCAAAATCCTACAGCAGCGGCTGAAATTGGTGCAACATTCCTCGATCAAAAAGTGGAGGTTGTCAACCGTGTTCTGACGCTTAAGCACGTTTCGACCGCCGAGCTCTTCCCATCCCTTGAACCGCTGGATGCCATGCAAAATTATCTCTCTAAAGTGATCAGCCCACCGGCGATGACCAGCAAAATCGACCTGGAAAAGTTCGTAGATACGCGCTTTGCCAAGGAAGCTGGAGCCAAGTAAAACCAAGAATAGTTCACTCACCATCCGCTTTCGTCATCAGGACGAAAGCGGTGCTTTTCTTATCTATTCATCCGGAGAAAGGATTACCCAGTGACCAATCCATATATAATTGAAGCGGAAGAACTTGAACAGATACTAGATGACGAAGATCTGTACATCATCGATACGCGCGATGCGCTCGAATACAATAAGTCTCATTTGCCCAAGGCAGTTAACCTACCAGAGTTTTTCACATATCTCTCTACAGTAGAGTCTGGAGGACTCGCTGCTATGGTACATCATTTCTCCATCTGGCTGGGATATGCTGGGTTGAGACCTAACCATCGCGTGATAACTTATGAAGATGCCATGGATAATGGCTATGGACAGTCATGCCGGGCGCGTTTTATGCTTAAATATTTTGGGCAAGAAAATGTAAAAGTACTGCATGGAGGCTTCCGCACCTGGGTTGCTAAGAAATTACCTACTACCCACGAACAATTTGTGTATGAAGATGCGGATTATGTAGCAAATCTGAATACCAAGGAAATGATCACTACTGAAGAGATGTTAGCCGCCATCGGAAATCCCCATATCACCATCCTGGACTGCCGAGACCGTGCCGAATGGCTTGGGGTTAGTTCATCTCCATATGTCATTGACTTTTGCCCACGGAAAGGACGCATTCCGGGTGCAAAGTGGATCGAATGGTACCGCACGATGCATATCGTGAACAGCATTCCTTACTTCAGATCACAGGAAGAAATATTGCAAATCGCTGCTGAAGTCGGAATTACTCGAGATAGTAATGTATACCTGTATTGTTTCAAAGGAGCACGTTCTTCTAACATGCTCCTGGCATTTAAACTGGCAGGCATTGAGAACGTACGAAGTTATTTCAATGCCTGGAATGACTGGTCACGTGATCCTTCTTTACCAATTGAGGAAGGATATCCTGATCATATATAGAATCTCTATAACCCTCTCACAGTGTGCAGTAACACCAAATTGGGAGAACGGAAAGCATTCACCGGAAAGCCACATACCAGTACAACTTGTTGTCCCGGCTGAACCGGTGTCTCGGCAACCATAGCCGCTTCGACATGGTTTAGCATCATCTCGACTGTATCTGCTTCGGGGATAAGATGTGGTTTTACTCCCCAATACATCGCCAAACGTTGGTAAATTTGTTGATGAGGTGTAAAGGCAAGAATGGGCGTCTTCGGTCGCTCTTTTGACATGAGCAGAGCTGTACGTCCGTTATTGGTGAAGACTGCGATTGCTGCCACATTCCGGTCAAAGGCAACTTCGCGGGCGGCACGGGTAACAAAAACAGAATCTTCCTGCAGTTCATCAAAACTGGTTCCACGCCAATGTCCCCAAGTTTCGATATGAGATTCGGCTTCACAGATAATTGAATTCATCATTTCGACCGCCATAACTGGATATTCGCCACTGGCGGTTTCAGCGGAAAGCATGACGGCATCCGTCCCATCGAAAATAGCGTTTGCCACATCAGAGGCTTCAGCACGTGTCGGGCGCGGGTTATGAATCATCGACTCAAGCATCTGGGTGGCTGTGATAACCAGCTTTGCATGGCGATTAGCGCAGGCGATAATCTGTTTCTGGGCGATAGGCACTGCTTCTGGAGACATCTCGACTGCCAGGTCACCACGCGCTACCATTACACCATCTGCTGCTTTTACAATCTCTTCCAAATTCTCCAACGATTCAGGGCGTTCCATTTTAGCGATAATGGGCGTCTGTACGCACTGGGCACCCTGGCAAGCAGCCGCTTTCCGTACACGCTCAACGTCCCGTGCGGTACGGATAAAAGACATCGCGATAACATCTACCTGCTGCTCCAGACCAAATATGAGATCTTCTTCGTCTTTTTCGGTAAAACAAGGTATATCCAGACGTGCACCAGGTAGATTTACACCTTTATGAGGTGTAATCAAACCTCCCAACACGATCTGTGTTACCACGTCTTGTCCGCGAACTTCTGTTACCTGCAATTCCATTTGACCATCTGCCAGAAGTATTTTTCCGCCAGGTTTAACGACGCCCGGAAAACCAGAGTAATCAACCGAGACGACCGAATCATCCCCCGTAACATCCCGTGTCGTCAGGATAAGCTGGTGCCCTTCAACCAGATTAATCTCACCCGATTGAATATTACCAATCCGAATTTTTGGACCTTGCAAGTCCTGTAAAATAGTAACCGGTTCGCCCAGACGGTGAGCAATCCGGCGCACGCGCTCGATCCGTTCAGCATGTTGGGCATGCGTTCCATGCGAAAAATTCATACGAGCAACATTCATTCCGCTTTGGATCAATTTCTGAATAATGTCTTCGCTATCGCTGGCAGGTCCAATCGTGCAAACTATTTTCGCCTGGCGTTCAAATGGTTTTTTACTCATAGATAATGCAGTTCCTTTGCCTGCCGGTATATTTCTTCCCGAAAGTCTGGGTGAGCAATACTGATCAATTCATGCGTCCGTTGACGAATAGATTTTCCATATAGGTTTACCGCGCCATACTCAGTAACAACATAACGAACATGATTGCGTGTGGTAACTACCCCGGCTCCCTGCTTCAACAAGGCAACAATCCGGCTGATCATTTTTGTTCCCCCATCAGGAGTATGAATGGTGGTTGTGCTTGGGAGTGCAATCACTGGAACACCATCCTTTGAGCGAGAAGCACCATAAATAAAATCCAGTTGTCCACCTACCCCACTATAAAGTTTAGGACCGATGCTATCAGCACAAATCTGACCAGTCAGGTCGATTTCGATAGCAGAATTAATCGCCACCATACGATCATTCTTGGCAATAATAAACGGATCGTTAATGTACTCGGTCGGATGAAGTTCAAGCAATGGATTATCGTTAACCCAATCGTAAAGGCGTTTGTTTCCAATAATAAAACCAACCACGATCTTACCAGGATGAAGAGTCTTACGAGCACTCGTTACGACCCCTTTTTCTACCAGATCCATAACACCATTGGAAAACAACTCCGTATGAATTCCCAGATCTTTTTTCGTGTTAAGATGTTTCAATACACCATCTGGAATGGCTCCTATACCCATTTGCATCGTTGCGCCATCTGGAATCAATTCGGCAACATACTCACCGATTTTGTCAACAACATCTGAATCACCTTCCTCTGACATTGAGGCTTCAAAAGGCATGCAGCTTGTCGGAACGACATATTTTATGCGATTGATATGGATGAATGAATCTCCCATCGTTCGCGGCATTTTATCATTCATTTCGGCGATGATAATTTTTGCCGATTCGGTCGGACTTTTTGCCAACCCGGTTTCAATTCCATAACTGCAAAAACCGTGTTCATCTGGCGGCGTCAGGTTTGCAAAAGCCACATCTACCGGTAAAATACCATTCTTAAATAGCAAAGGAAATTCTGATAGGAGCACCGGCGTGAAATCTGCGCGTCCTTCCTGCACGCCTTTGCGTGCACTTTGCCCGATGAAAAGTGTATTGACTCGTAAATGCCCTTCCAAATGAGGCGCCAAATAATCCGGTAAAGGACCTATCGTCAAGGCATGACAAATTTCAACGTTCTCCAACGCTGGTGCACGCCGGATCAACGCCGATAAGAGTTCTTTCGGCACTGAACAATTCCCGGTAACAAAAACTCGATTATTGGATTGGATAATTTGAACAGCCTCGTCAGCCGATACAATTTTATTTTTATATTGGCTTAACCATGATTTCATAGGATTCATCCAGCAGACCTCCTGCTATCAAACAAATCCTTCATTACCGGATTTACAATCTCTCCACGTAACATATAGACTCCATGGGCTAAACTGGTATCATTTTGGATTGCATCATCCAAACCTTGTTCAGAAATTTTTTGGATATATGGCCAAAATGCATTATTCATGGCTTGTGTGGCTGTTCGTCCCAGAACACTGGTCATATTAGGAACACAATAATGAATGATCCCTTCCTCGATATAAGTAGGATTGGTATGGGTTGTTGGGCGACTGGTCTCGAAACACCCACCCTGATCGATCGAAATATCTATAATAATCGAACGAGGACGCATGGAACGGACGATATCCCGGTCAACAATGATCGGCGAACGCGCTCCCGGCACCAGTACTGCACCAACAAGTACATCGGCAAACTTACACATTTTCTCTAAATTGAAATCATGTGAAACCATTGTAATCACACGCCCTTGAAAATGATCATCCAGATATTGCAAGCGTTTTAGGTCTTGATCCAGCACATAAACCGTCGCACCGGTCCCGATGAACGTACGGGCAGCGGCTTTGCCCACTGTGCCAGCACCTAAAATGACTACTTCGGCAGGTGGCACACCTGGAACGCCACCTAAAAGGATTCCTTTTCCACCATAATTATTTTGCAGCAACATCGCGGCAATTTGGGGCACCATTCTACCAGCAGCCTGGCTGGCAGACATCAAGACCGGAAGATGCCCTTCTTCATCCTGGATGATTTCATAGCCGATCGCAGTGATATTTTTCTGTATCAGATCAAGCATATTTTCTGGATTTGTGGCAGCTAAGCTCAGAAAGCCTATCAAAATTTGATTTTCTCGCATCCATTGAAATTCCTGCCTCGTTGGGCAGGAGATGGTCAAGATAAGATCAGATCTACCATAAACCTCATCACCATTATAGGCTATCGTTCCTCCGGCTAATTGGTAGGCATAATCGGTATAACCGCTGCCTAAACCAGCCTGATGTTCAACATAACAAGAATGACCTGCTTCAACGAGTAATTTTACTCCGGCAGGGATCAATCCAACTCGAAATTCACTATCCTGTCTTCCGCGGGGAATACCGATGATCATACGATTCTGTCTCCTTTTTAAAACGTATAATACATCCCAACACCCTTTTTCAAGAGTGACCTTTTATAAATAATCACGCAAATGATGCCCTCGGGAAGGGTGGCGAAGCTTGCGTAAAGCCTTTGACTCTATCTGGCGAATTCGCTCACGGGTAACATTAAAATACTGTCCCACTTCTTCTAGGGTATGGTCTTTCCCATCCAACAAGCCAAAACGTAACATTAATACATCTTTTTCCCGTTCTGAAAGAGAGGCAAGGGCGTCCAAAACTTGTTGGCGCAGCATTTCACGTGAGGCTGCATCCATTGGAGCTAAAGCATCTTGATCCTCAATAAAATCACCTAGTTGACTATTCTCTTCGGCTCCGGTCGGACTGTCTAAAGAAACGGGATCTTCGGCAGCTTTGAGGATTTGATCCACTTTGACAGATGCCCGGCGTAAACGGTTTTGCACATCATCTGGGAGCGGCAACCCTTGTGATCGATTTTCCTGGATCGTTTGCGTGTCTGCGGGAGACAAAAAGTCAGCATTCAATGCCAGATCTTCATTGGTTGGTTCCCTGCCAAGAGTTTGGGTGAGAGAACGACGCTCACGGAGCAAACGATTTACTGTCTCGAAGATATGAACCGGAATACGAATCGTACGCGCCTGATCTGCTATTGAACGACTGATGGATTGCCGGATCCACCAGGTGGCATATGTGCTAAACTTAAAACCGCGGCTTGGATCAAATTTTGATACTGCCCGTAAAAGTCCTAGATTACCTTCTTGAATCAAATCCAGGAGAGAGCTTCCTCTACCAATATAATGCTTCGCAACGCTAACCACCAGTCTTAAGTTTGCTCGGATTATCGTTTGCCTTGCATCCTTAGCACGTGTCCTAATTATTTCCACCTCAATCTTCAATAAATGGTCACCTGATAGACTTTGAAGAAAGACATGGTCTTTGGGAAAACTCTGCTTGTGTGTGAAATAATCGTGGATCAAGACGGCAGTATCTTCAGGCATCAAATAAAGGTATAAAAAAACATTATACAGTTGGTGGGCGATATTGTCCCAAAACCGATCCTGTCCCCAAGCGCCATTATTCAGATATGCACGTAGATATGAATAATTTTGAGGCATATCCAGAAATACATCGACTCTCTGTCCATTCATATTTCGTAGCGATCGGGCTTCAGAAAAGATTTTTTCAAATTCAGGAGGATGGGCATCTCTTCGCTCGATATTTTCAAGAAGTTCTCTCCATGATGTTACCATCTTAAGGAAAAGTGTCTCGTACATATCGTGTAAGCTGCGCTCCTCCCCTTTAACCTTGTCAAGACTGGAGCCGCGTAAGATATCAACAATACGAGCCGCATCCACCATTGCTGCCAGCCAAAACTCTTGGTCAATGGTCAGTAGCTCGATGCCCCCAATTTCCTTTAAATATAACTGAATAGGGTCTCCGCCTAACGCGGCAAACACTTTTGTTACCGCTATTGCATGCGAAGGTAATTCATCCTCCTCAATTTCAGTTTCTTCACCACTTAAGTCCGGCTCTTCGCTATCTGCGTAAGGTAAACTTTCAACATCAGACTGCTCTTCGAAATCAGATTGCTCCTCAAAAGCAGTATGATCTTCCAAGGTTTCCAGGAAACCGCCTTCTTCCAAATCAAGATCGTTATCTAAGACCTCTTCTGGAAAACGATTATTTATCGGATTGATTTCCTTTGGGATTTGGTGATCTTTCGATTCATAGTGCTTCATGATCATTATTCTAACCTTAATTTCATCCGTGTCAAATAGAACCATCAACCAAAATGGACGAGCCGTTGCCGGGCTAAATCACAGCGGTAAATGATTTTGAGTGTCTCATGCAATTGAACTTTGAGTTCTTCCAGAACCTCCTCGCTCCCTTGTTCTTGTGCTTCAGAGAGTTGATTATCCAAAACATCTTTTTGCCTTTGGAAGTTATTCCGGCGTAAGTATAACAGAGTTCTAAAAATATCATCCACTATTCTTTCATCTTCGAGAACTACCTTCTCTGTGCGGGCATAGAGATCATCTGCAACTTCTAGTAGTAAGGATGAAAGTTTATTTTGAATGTATTTATAGGGCTCAATTTCATCCTGTTCCAGAGAAAAATGTAATATCGTAAATATTTGTTGGTAATCGGAACGTAGAAAATCCTGTTCTGCAAAGCGATCTAGTTTTTCCTCCTGGAGGGCGCGGTCTATACGAAATAACAAAGAAGGATCACGTAACAATATACCCAAGATATGTGCCTCGCGCTCATAATTTGGTACACTGATGAAGTTTATCCCAGTTTGTTGTTTATCAGACGATGGTTTTCCAGTTGATGCTCTCCTTGCACTAGCAGACCGGTGGGAATACGCACGAATATTTACAAACGCCCTTTCATCAACGTGCAAGAGACGAGCCAATCGCTGGCGGTAAGTCTCCCTTTCTATTGAACTGGGTACATCCTCAATCAGAGGCAATACCTGTCTAGCAACTTCATCTTTCTGTTTGGGATCATTCAGATCACGATTTGCTGCCAATGTATCCATAACGTGGATAACAATAGGTCTGGCATTTTCGAGAATCTTTTTCCATTCATCCGGATTGCGATGAACAACCTCATCCGGATCCATACCTTGTGGTAAAACCGCTACGCGGATATCTGCCTGTAAGCGGGCTTCATGCTGTAATAACCCGCGCGCATCAAATAGGATTTCATCTTCGCGATCCAAAGTCTGGCGCGCAATCTCCAGACCCCGCAAAGTAGCTCTATCTCCAGCAGCATCTGCATCAAGCGCCAGCACGATCCGGCGCGATAGGGTTTTGAGCACTCGTAATTGATGTTCATTGAGTGCCGTTCCCATCGGCGAGACTACATTCGTGAAACCATATTGATGCAGAGCGATTACGTCCAGGTATCCCTCCACAATCACAGCTTGGTCTTGAACCCGAATGGGCTTACGCGCTTTATCCAAACCATAAAGTAAACGACCCTTATCAAATAAAACTGTCTGGGGTGAGTTGAGATATTTAGGCATATCATCCGGATTCAGGCAGCGCGCCCCGAAGCCAGTGATCCTGCCGCGCTCGTCTCGAATTGGGAACATCACACGATGCCGAAAACGATCATATATTCCACCTGACTCGCGTTCGCCTGCCAGTCCAACATCCAGTAAATTTTTTGGGGTTATCTGTATTGCAGTAAAATGGTTGATAAGCATATCCCAAGAATGAGGGGCATATCCAATACCAAAAGACTCGATCGTGTCATCTGTTAAATTGCGTTGGCGTAGATATTCCAATGCTGTCTTTCCGGCGGCAGTATTCCATAATTGATGGCGGAAGAAAGTAACAGCCTCTTCAAGCAAAGCCCGAAGTGCTTCGAAGGTCTCTTCTTTCTCAGCATCCTTGGGAGTGCGGGAACGCAGCTCAACACCAGCGCGCTCTGCCAATCTCTGGACTGTATCTTTAAAGTCCAGTCCCTCTTTCTTCATTACAAAACCAAAAATATCTCCACCTTCGTGACAGCCAAAGCAATGCCAGGTACCCGTATCGGGAAACACGTAAAAAGCTGGTGTGCGTGAATTAGCATGAAATGGACAATAGCCCGCGAAATTTTTACCTGAACGGTGCAAATTCACTGACTCAGAAATTAATTCTATAATATCGAGGCGCGCCTTAATTTCGTCAATCTCGGACATAAGGTGAGCAACTAACTGAAATCGGATTTGTTTGAAATTTCTTGCATATTATCGCCAAAAGATGGCAAAGTATTTAATGTCTGTACTTGAGCAGCAGCATGATAAGATGAACGCACCAGGGGAGCACTTTCTACCCAACGAAAACCGATCGAAATACCATATTCTTTCAACTCAGCAAAATCTTCTAATTTATAATAACGTTCAACCGGTAAATGCGTCCGGCTTGGTTGCAAATATTGACCGATGGTTAAAATATCCACATTCCAGGCTCGCAGATCATCCATCGTCAATTTGACTTCTTCCATCGTTTCACCTAATCCTAGCATTATCCCAGTTTTGGCGAGTATATCCGGTGCAAACCGTTTTACACTACTTAAAATTGCCTGCGTCCACTCATAACGATCTTGAGGCTGCACAAGCTTAAAAAGCCGTGGTACCGTTTCGACGTTATGGTTAAGAATATCCGGATGTGCATCCAAAACTATTTTGAGTGCCTCAAGGTTACCTTTGAAATCCGGGATCAAAACTTCGATGGAACAGTCAGGATGAATGGCGTGGATTCGCCGGATTACTTCGGCAAAAATTCCTGCCCCACCATCTTCTTCATCATCGCGATTGACACTCGTAATGACCGCATGATTCAGATTCATGGCTTTGACTGCCTGCGCCACCCGTTCTGGCTCATCCCAGTCAAGGGCATTGGGTTTACCAAACTTGATATCACAAAAAGCACAACGGCGTGTACATACATCCCCAAGGATAAGGAACGTTGCTGTCCCTGCGCTAAAACATTCACCGATGTTCGGGCATAACGCTTCTTCACAGACAGTATGCAAAGATTTACTATGCATTAATTTGCGCACATGTTCATAAGCTTCTCCGGTTGGTGCACGTACACGAATCCAATCGGGCCGTCTTTCAGGTCGTGGCATTTCTATGGGATTCTTTATTCTAGCGCGAGTTGGTTCTTGTGTCAAAAATTCCTACCTTATTTTAAATTAGTTTACTACCAATGCTTCAAGCAATTATACCTTATCCGAAAGCGGTATGGAACGAACGCGCACATAAATCCCATTCATTCCAATCACTTCAACCCGTGCTCCAACAGGGATGGCACGCTCCCCGTCTACATTTTCTGCGCTCCATAATTCCCCTGCGACTTGGACTTGACCACGAGGATCAAGTGCTACACGCACTATTCCCGTCTGTCCCACCAAAAATTCCTTGCCCATCTGGATTGGAACACTCTGAGCACGCAGCGCAAAACCGACCCCAAAAGCAAATGTACCAGCTATAATCAATGCAGTAGCAATTACCAAAGGTAACGATACTTGTTGAAAATCAGGTGTATCAGCCGAATTAAATAATACCAATGCACCTATGACAAAAGATATCGCCCCAACTACCGTCAAAGCACCATGCGCAGCCGCTTTTAATTCAAGGATGAACAACACGAAAGCAGCGCCAA
>JBAXBF010000087.1:0-11038 GCA_037142095.1 Chloroflexota bacterium | reverse complement strand
ATAAAAGACGATTGACCTTGTTTTGCAAGGATTATACCATGAAGATTTCCTGTATAATGGGAGTATGAAGGAAAATCTTAAAACATGGATCCGTTTTCTCTTTTTGCTGGCCGGTTGTCAGCGGAGTAACGGTGCCTTTCCGGGGCAGGTTAGGTAGGGGCATGGAGTTTGCGCTTTTTCCAGGCATAATAACCACTCCGGCTAACTCCCATTACCATACACAATCTGCCTACAGAATAATTCTTCTGGTATTTTTCAATAAATCCGTATTTCATCTGCCGTCCTTGGGGTACTTCACCAGCACTTTTTAGGATTTCTTTATCCTGCTCTAATAGTGCGTTTTCTCGTTCCAACTGGCGCGTCCTGGCTTGTGTTTCTGTCTTTCTGCCATTTCCAGGAAATGCTTCTCCTTTTATGGGCTGCTGGTTTAATGCTTGCATCCATTTCCCCAACAGACCTGGCGTTATTCCCAGTTCCCGTTCTATTTCTGCGGCTGATCGTTCACCATTCTCATACATCTGGATGGTTTCTATTTTAAATTCCTTGCTGTATTTTCTGCGTCCTTTTGGCATGTGCTTCCTCCTATTCTCATTATACAGCATCCTTATCTTGCTGTCCAATTTTCGAGGGAAGTTCGACCTTGATTAGAAGGAGTGGAGGATTACCTTGATTATGTAGTTGTCTAAACCTTGATTAGAAGGATTATAGGATTACCATGATCCCAAAATCAGGGTAATCAAGTCAATCAAGTAAATCATGGTTCAGACAGGGGAAGTTGGCGTGCGGAAAATTCTTACGTCAAGCCGCAAAGACGAGTGAGATGCTTCGGTCAATGCTTGGATATGCGGTAAAGACTGCGCCTCTTTGAACATCGATACCAATTCCTGCACCACAGCAGACCGATTCCCTTCGTCTGCCAGGAACAGCACATCAACATGCTGACCAGGTTGTAAAGAAAGATTTGAGAGCGTTACACGCTGGGGATTCTTAATGACAAGATGGGTTCGATAAGTTTGCACAAATGCCTCCTGCTTGTCTATTACTCGCTCTGAAAAACTTCTTGCCCATCAAAATAGGTCTGGACTACCTGGGCGAGATGGATTTCACTAAGCGGTAACTGAAGGATATTTTTATCGAGAACGATCATATCTGCTTTTTTACCGACTTCCAATGAACCAATTTCTTTTTCCATGAAATTCGCATACGCCCCATTGATCGTGAAGCTGGCGATCATATCCTCGACACTGACCCGTTCAGCAGGCACCAAAACATCATCAGGAGTATCAGATAAAGCGCGGGTTACACCCTTCTCAATCCCGTTCAAGGGATTGGGCGGAATGGTAACGGGATAATCGCTGGCTGAGGCAACTACGACGCCCTGATCAAAGAAGCTTTTCATCGGGTATTGCCGGTCAGCCCGCTCTTGCCCCAAAGACTCGATGGCTTGGGTATAGAAGTCATCGATCGCAAACCAATACGGATCCGGAACGGCAACTACACCCAGCTCAGCAAAACGTTTGATATCATTTTCACTGACAAGCTGGAGGTGGGTAATGGCATGGCGGGCATCCCTTGCACCATTTTGTTGGCGGGCATAAGCCAAACAGTCCAGTGTAACCCGGCTAGCCGCGTCGCCGATGGCATGAACATGAATTTGAAAACCGGCTTTATCCAACGCAGCGCAAGTCTTATTTAGCTTCTGTGGATCCCAGAGTAACTCTCCTTGATAGTCAGGTTTGTTCGCATAGGGTTGCTCGAGATAGGCGGTATAACTTTCAATAACACCATCCATAAAGATCTTGACCGCGTTGATTTTCAACAAGCCGTTTTGATTTTCCTGGCGGGCAGCGATAAACTTTTCAATCAACGCCGGATCATTGTCTTTAGGATCGGTTTTGAGCGCCATAGGTAAGCGCATCTTCATCTCACCCGATTTTTCAAACTGGCGCAGCGCTTCCAGATCATTCCAGTCAATGCCGATACCAGGAATGAAGGCAGTCGTGATGCCAAAGGAGTGTGCCATCTTCTGATAGTATTTCAACCCCTCTATGATCTGCTCGGGAGTATAAGGTGGCAATACTTCAGCTACCAGATCCGTTGCGGCTTCACGCAGCGCACCGCTGGGGTTACCGCTGGCATCGTGCTCGATTCTACCGCCTTCAGGGTCTGGGGTATCTTTGGTAATGCCTGCCATCTGCAACGTCTTTGAATTCACCCACACGCTATGTCCATCCACCGAATCCAGGATAACGGGAATATCGGGGGCAATCTTATCCAGGATGTCTTTAGAAGGTCCTTCGGGTGGGAAGAGGGGATCCATCCAGCCCGCACCTTTCAGCCCTTGTAATCCAGGGTTCTTTTCCAGAAAAGCAACAATCGCCTGCTGATACGCATCTGCACTCTCCAGGTTATTTAATACCACCTCATAAACCGGCGAGACTCCGCCATTGGCGTGAGCATGAGAGTCAACAAACGCGGGCAGAACCATCTTTCCCGCCAGGTCGATGACTTTCGTTTGCTCGCCCGTAAAGGCGGAAAGACCCGCATCATCACCCACATAAACAATCGTATCCCCTTTAACAGCCATTGCCTGAACGTTGCTGCGTTTTTTATCAACGGTATAAATAAAACCATTCTTGAGGACGAGGTCTGCTTTACTGTCAGAAAGAGCGCTTGATTTGACCGCCGGGAGTGAGGTTGCAAGCTGAGGTGATTGGATAGTAGCTTCATTTTTGGGGAGGGAAGTCTCTGTAACAATTACTGGCAATGTAGGCTCAAGCGGCTGGCTGAGCGTGGCTGGTATACGAGCCTCCGGGGTACAGGCAACCCCCAGAACCAGGAATAATACCCCAAGGATTAAAGCAAAGCGGTTTTTCATTACGTTCTCCTTTTTAACCCCAAGTATTTATATTGTCAAAATATCAGTTTTATGTAAAACGTCCCAAATCCAGCTTTTTTTCATTTATATCCGCTTGGCGAATCTGGCGTGGAAAAGAAAGGGTGAAGGATGTGCCCTCTTTCGGAACGCTGTTAAACGAAATTCTCCCGCCGTAAGAACGCATGATCCCATCAACAACCGAAAGCCCCAGACCGGTACCCTTATCGATTGGTTTTGTGGAGAAGAATGGATCAAAGATTCTATTTTGGATTTCCAGCGGAATGCCAAGACCGTCATCCTTGACTTCCAGGATCACCTCATCGCTTTGCGATTCAAAAATTGTCGAAATGCTGATTTTACCGCCATCGGGCATAGCATCGCGCGCATTGGTGAGCAGATTAATCAAGACCTGGTTAACCTCGCTCTGGTTACATTGCACCGGCTGGAGATCTTCCGCCAGTCCCAATTCGATGTTGATATTCGACCAGCTCTTGAGTTGATGGTCCATCAGCAACAGAGTAGCGCGGATGATATCGTTCAAATTATGGAATTTGATTTGCGAATCCGATGGGCGCGCATAGAGGTTCAAAGCGCGCACCAATTCGGCAATGCGCCAGCCGTTACGGGAAATACTCTCCAAGTAACGGATGAAACGCTCACTATCAATCTGTCCGTCCTTCTTCAAAGTTCCCAGCAGGCTGTCTGCCGAGCCGGTAATCACCTGCAGGGGCGTATTCATCTCATGGGCAATGCCAGCCGTTAAGGTACCGATCTCGGATAATTTTTGGGCAACGCGCAGTTTTTCCTCATTCTTTTTACGATCAGTAATGTCAATAAAGTTCTCCATGATCTTTGCGCGCCCTTTAATCATAATCCGCCTGGCTGATTTTAGTACTGGTAGAACGGTGCCATCAACCTGCCGAAAATCACATTCTTTGTTATCCAGTTCCTGGTTCAGATCTGTAATCGGGCATTGATTTTCGAGTGCAGGGCACAGACATTGGAAACATTTCTTGCCAGTAAATTGATCCGCAGGTGCGCCAAACAAGATCGCGGCGGCTTTGTTCACATTTTCGATAATATGTGTCTCCGCGTCCACGATAATGACCCCGGAGGTCAGGTTCTCCAGCAAGGTGCGTTGGAAAAACTCATTCTCGCGTAAGAATTCCTCTGCCTGCTTGCGCTCAGTGATCTTGCGCCCAATCCCAACCAAGCCGAATACCTCTCCATCCAAACCATGCAAAGGTATCTTGGAAGTTAAGAGCCAATGCTGCTTACCAGAAGAATCCCACAAACTTTCCTCAATATTTATCAGTGGCTGGTCATTATTTAGCACCAGAGCATTCACCGCCATAAAGTCCGCCGCCTGATCCGGTTGAAATGTATACAACTCGGCATCCGTCTTGCCCAGCGATTCCGCCTCACTTTCCAGTCCCATTAGCGCCATGTCTGCCGGATTGGTAAGGATTTTACGACCCTTGCTATCCATCGCATAGATGGCATCCGGGATTATATCAATCAAAGTACGTAATAAGTTGCGCTCCTGCGCCAGTGCCGATTCTGCCTGCTTACGGGCGGTGATATCGACCATCACCGTTAAGAAACTTATCTGATCCTGGCTCTCTATGATCTCCCCGGAGAAAAGACCGTCTAATATGCGCCCATCTTTCCTCCTGACCTTCAATTCAATATTTTGGATTCGCCCCTGGCGTAACAGTTCTTGCCCGATGACTTTTTGGATTTCTGGCTGGGTAAACAGCTCCAATTCTTCACTGGTTTTACCAACCAATTCAACCCGAGAATAACCCAGGACATTAAGAAAGGCATCATTTACATCCGTGAACCTCTTGTCCAGAGAAGACAGAGCCATCGGACTGGGATTGTTGCGGAAGAGACTTTCAAAGAGCTGCTGAGCTTCTTGTTCGGCGCTCAGGTCTTTGCACACGCCAAAAATACAATCGATGCCGTTCCATTTACCAAACCAGACCCGCGTATCCACTGGAATGAGCGCGCCACTTTTGGTTTGCAGTGGTAAGGGACAGCTAGCACGTTCTAGACGGAACATACTCGCAAGAATCTCTTCAGCCTCCGAGCGTTTATCGGATGGGTTCAGATCCAAAATGAACATATCGCAAAGTTCCGCGGCGCTGTAACCCAATTTATTCGTTACTGCCACGTTGGTATAGATGATGCGGCCATCCGGAGTGCCCACTAAAATCATATCGTCAATGGTATCGAAGAAAGTACGGAAATTGGCTTCGCTTTCATGCAGTGCTTTTTCGGCTTGTTTTCGCTCGGTAATATCGGTGAGCGAAACGAGCACCTTCGACCATATGTTCTCATAACCGGGCAGAATATTCAGCCTCATACTGGCATAGATCGTCATACCATCGATTGCATGATAGCTATTTTCGGCTTCAAAGACATTCTTTCCTTCAGCCAACGCGATCAATTCTTCTTTATACGTATCAAAGGAATCTTCCGTGAAAATGAACGATAGTCTATTTAATGCCTCTTCTGGGTCATTAATTTTTAGCATTTCGAGGGTAGCTTTATTGACACCGACGACTCTCACGAGCCCCGCACATTTTTCCACAGCTTGCGGGTGGCTTTCGAAATAAGTACGCCAATCTTTAATACCCGTATTACGCAGACCATCGAGATAAACCTTGAGATCCGAAAAATCTTCTTCGAAGAGAGAGACCGGCGAGTCTTCAAAGAGCTCACGGTAACGAGTCTCGCTCTGCAGCAGGGCGGCTTCACGCGCTTTAACAGCCTGTTCCATCCGTTTAAAGCTATCTGCCAGACTGGAAACCTCAGCATAAGCCGGCAATTGCTGGAAGAAAATCTCACCCGATTTGTACGCTCCGGCTGCCATACGCTGGGTCTGGAGACTCAATTCATGTAATGGATCAACCATCTGGCGCGTTACCTCCGCTTGTTCCTGGTAGGTAAAGACCACAAAGAGCAAGAAAACCAGCAATAATCCCCCCATGGCAGGGATAAAGAACGAGCCGTAAACCGCGATGACCGGTGCCTGAGTAATCGCCCACCAGCCCGTTTTTGGGATAGGTAAGATATTACTGACCACCAGTTCGCTGTCCGCAAAATAAATCTGGCTTATATTCCCGGTTCGAATCCGGTCGATAATCCCCAGATAACGAATGTTTTCCTGGCGCCGAACTTTTTCATAATCCGGATGAACCAGTAAATAACCATTCTGGTCCACGATGTAAAAAATACCGATCTGGTTAATATTTGCCCCTGCGATGCTTTCTTGCAGCCCTTTCAGGCTCAATTCACCCACCAGAATGCCATTATTATTCACTACTGGAGCTGAGATCGTAACCGTTGGGTTCCCGGTACGAGCTGAAATAAAAGGATCGGAAACAGACAATGTATTCAGATCGGAATTGAAAACAGGCTGAGCAGACATATCCATCCCGATATCCATTTGCTGCTCAGGCGGCGCAATTTCTTCCAACCGCCCATTCCGGTTTATTCTATAGAGAACATCAAAGATATGATTATTTTTCTGGAGAGTTTCGAGTTCGCCCTTCATGGAAGGCGCATTCGCCAGGATACTGATCGCCAGGCTGGCAGAATCGATATAGTCACCAGCTTTCTGGGAAAGCAGGACAGTCTCACGCCATTGTTCTTTAATCAGGTTTTGCCCACTGATATACGCCGCTGCGGAGATAACCAGAACCACAAGGAATAAAAAAACCGCCTGGCGTGCAACCAGCAATTTAAAAGCGATGTTTTGGAGCGTGGGTAATTTTGGGGTTTGCATTAATAATCCATCTAAGGATCGAGTTTTACCTTCTCAATCGTCTCAAACTTACCGGCACCCACCTTCTGAATAGTGAGCGGGCGGACTGCATCGCCATATTCATCCATATGAATGGTACCCGTCAAACCCTGGAAATCTCGCAACGCAAGCAACCCTTCGGGAAGCCCCTTTGCTTCTCCAGCGGTCTTCTTCAGAGCAACCGTTAACATTTGCATTGTTTCATAACCCTCCATGGCAGAAAAAACTGCTGGACGGGCAAAGCGTTTCTCATAATTCTTCTTGAACGCCTGAAGTTCTGGTGACGGGTCGTTGACATCAAAACCGATCAATAGTTCCAGCCCTTCAACCGCTTTTCCGCCATCCTGGATCAGCGATTCACCCTGCCCCCAGGACGATGAAAACAAAGCTGTATCCCAGCTTTTTAAACGAATGGCTTGCGCGATAAGAGCCGTATTGGCTGGTGAAGCTATGATGAAGACACATTCAGGGTTGGAGGATTTCAAACCATCCACCAGGGCAGAAAAAACGGTCTTCTCTGCACCGGAGAACTTGACCAGAGCAGTAACATTCCCGCCCAAGCGGTTCAATGTTTGCGAAAATGCTTCGACCAATGGGTCTGAATAGGTATTATTATCCTGGTCGTAGATGATGCCAATTTTCGAAAACCCGCGTTGATTATGGATATACTGAGCCATGCCGCGCCCCATCGCATCCGTAGCGGCGACCGTGCGGAAAAACAGGTCTTTCTTGCCACTTAATAAGGAGGTCGAGGCAGTTGCGCTGAACAATAACACCCCTCGCGACTGAGTGACTTCGTAACCAGCCAGGGTCTGGTTACTGGTAAGATGCCCGATGACCGCCACCACGCCCGAGTCGACCAGTTTATTTTCCGCCTTTTGAGCGCCCGCCGGGTTGCCAAAATCATCTTCTGCAAGCAATTCGATCTTGCGCCCATTGATGCCACCGGCGGCATTCAGTTCTTCGACCGCCATTTGGACACCATTGCGCAGGTTGAGCGAAAGTTCGCTCTGTTTTCCAGATAATTCAGCCGTAAGACCCACGCGCACCGGCTGCAGCGCGGCACACCCCTCCAAGGAAAAGATTAGAATAACAAAGCAAAGAATTTTATCAAAGAAAAAATTGCTTTTATTAAACACGGATCCTCCTTAATCTACAGCTATTGATAGAGAATTAATGAACAGGATCTCCATGTCAATAGCCTCCGGATGATTATTGAATTTTCTTATAGACTATATTATACCCCATGATTGAAGTCAGATAAATTATTGCTGCGAAAGGCACCCCAGAAAAGCCTTTTTCGGAATAGAGGATTAAATAAGAGCGATTCTGCCACCCACCAACCGGGCATGAACTCCTAAACTCAATCTACAATAAATAATTTTGCCCCGTTTTTCGTATTAGAACGGTGCGGATTGGCACCATCGGCGACCTGGTAACTCATCCCAACCGTCAGGATAAATTTTCTGCCGTCGCTCAATTCGGTTTCCAGTTCTCCTTCCAGTACAAGGAGGACGTGCCCGCGCTCACACCAGTGATCCGCCAGATAACCCGCGCTGTACTCCACCATGCGCACGCGGATATTGCCCATCTCAAAGGTACGCCAGTAGGCTTTACCGCTCGTTCCGGCGTGCTCCGTTGTGGGAATAGTTTCCCAGTTAATGGTACAGAAAGGGACGTCTTGAATAATCATAGTTGGATTTCCTTAAGAATTGAATAACTCCAGTTGCATCTTTGATGAATTAGGTATAATGAAATTAGCTTGAGGATTATTGAGTAAGGCAATCACTTCACGCGCCGCATCCCGAGTGGGTTTTTCCAAAAAACGAAATACTGAGGATGACAGATATTCATAAGAAATCTCAAAAGAAAGCCATCGCCGACCCATTCTCTCGGCTACAGATCCTGTAGTATTCGATCCAGCGAATATGTCAATTACCAAATCTCCAGGCTCAGTAAGTAATTTGATAAAAAATAACGGTAGATTCTCAGGAAACCGCGCTGGGTGGCGTTCTAACGCTAACTCTTTACAAATCCGCATATAACTTGAGTTACTATCCGTATTAGGAAAAGATAATAAATTGGACGGAATAGCTCCCCCATTATCTTTACCGAAATTTGCGCTAATATCATGCCCGGATGGTCTTTTTTGTGGTGAATAAAATTTTTCAGGGTCTGAGAGTAATTTTTTCATGCGATTAGAATATGGGACTAATACATTACTGATATTTGCCTTGGGCCATTCAGTTTTGCTTAGCCACCAAACCGTATTGACGGCGTCCTTCGCTCGGATTTTCCTTTTATTAACCCATTCGATCGGGGATGGGAGTTTGGATGGATTAAACCAATAAAAATCCTCTGCCAGATGGAAGCCTATTTCGTCACATAAGCTAATTAATACCCGAAAATTATACAAAGAACGTGAGGGATTTCCTAAACGATATGCCCCCCCAAGATCTAACACAAAACTGCCAGGTTGCTTAAGCACTCTAAAAATTTCTTTACTAAAAGGCTTAAACCATTCGACATATTCGGTTTCATCTACATTACCATAAGATTTCTGCCGTCTAAGAGCAAATGGGGGTGACGTCATCACCAAATCAACGCTAGAATCCTCAATTTCAGCTAATAGATCAAGTGCATCTCCTACATAGGCTTTGCCCAAGTCCGTTTCGTATAAAGAAAGCACTTTTTGAATCATTAATACTCTCCCAAGTTATAAATCCAACTGTCGAGTACTTGCCATAAAACACAAGCTGTAAAATAAATCTCGGGATCATTTCGACACAATGCGGATATCTGCTCTTCTGTAAACTGATTTTTTCCATAACCCGCGATGTAACTTATCCATTTGCGTAAGTTATCATCGGCTTCATTCGTAAGTAAATCATTGATATCAAAACCCCCATTTCTAGCTAATGCCCAGGCAATACCATCCCTTTTATCTGGATCAATCGTTTTCAGTGCATCTGTAAGGTATTCAATTTGAGGGGGTGTAATCTTTAACAGGGCTCTCGCAGCTTCAATCTTGATTTCCAAGTTTGCTAAATTGAAAACATCAATGAGTGCCTGAGCGGCTTCCTGTGTCCTGAATTCACTTAATCCCCATGCCGCCCCAGCCCGGACATCACTATCGAAATCAGGATTCTTTAAAATGTTAATCAATAATTGTTCGCTCTGTTTAAGGGGAATTTCTGAAAGAACAATCACCGTTTCAAGTTGAACTGTCAGATAAGGGTGATTGGCAGCCTGTAATAGAAAAGACCAGCCTCTAAGATCCTCATGGATAGCAAGTGCAGCGGCAGACTCTAACTGAACATAAATATCCTCTGCTGGATCAACCATCCTTTCATGTAACTTTTCGGCATATCCTTTATCTCCTCGAAAACGCAATGCTTTTGCAGCCGCATACCGTTCGCTGAGTGAAGCGCTTTGCAGGCGCTCTATAAAAAATTGCTCATCAACATCTGTCTCGCATACAGGATCCAATGATATGGGGACAGTGGAAGCAATTATTTGATTCTTCGAAACTTTTTCTCCTACCTGACATTGGGCAAGGAGAGAAAATCCTCTTCTCATCAGACTGCATCTTTGATGCCCTGAACCATCCAAATAAGTAAGTTTTATTGACTTCATGGATATTTCGGTAACAAACGCATCTTCATGAGCCGTTGCACATGGCCAAATGACACGAATTTCGGAACCCTCTTCAACTCCTTTTGGTTTCGTAATTTGTATATGTCCTTTGTCATATGCTATACGCAACTCTTCAATTTTTATAAAATGAATTGGTGAAGCAGTCTTCCAATTTACTGGCGTGTTGTCCGCTCTTACACATAAAAGGAAAGCTACTAGGTCATCCGAGCGCATTTCTGCATCCCAGGCTCGATGTGGATCTTTCAATGAGTGGGACATTGAAATTTCGAGCTTTGTTTTCCCTCTGGATTCAATTCTTCGCCCACTTCGCAGGCAAAGGATATCTGGAACTCGAACTCTCTTTATCTTAATTTTCTTCCAAATTTTATATCCAGTTGAACCGCGTTCTAACTCAACCGGTTGGTAACTGAGTTCTTTGAGCCGGTTAATCGTGGCATTCGCGCCAACAGCACCTACAGCAAGTTTTTCTAAAAAGCTCTCGTCCGATTTGAAACTATTGATAGCCATAATATTTTCCTGAACATAAAGTTCTTACCAACCATCAATTATCTGGAAGAAATTGATAAAACAAGCATCCGATAAAACTAATATCAGAAAATGATACCATCATTCCAGGAACATGCCAAACACTTCCGAAGTTTAAATCTTATCTTGACTTAACCGGCGGGCATTTACAGGCGATCGCATCCCCG
>JBAXBF010000086.1:0-11050 GCA_037142095.1 Chloroflexota bacterium | reverse complement strand
CCTCCTTAACCCCAATGTATTCTGGGAATTCTTCACAATATTTCACCAGATATTCTTCACGGGGAATTCCTGGCTATTTTATTATTCGGACACACTCATCCGTCTTTTCCCCATGCGATTCTGGGAAGATGCCTTTCTGTGGGCTGCGGTCCTTGCACTAGGCGGTGGTGCAGCGCTTGCTTATGGGTTACGGCAGGGAGCGTTTCCAAGCAGACAATAGTGGGTTATTCCACATGATGTATAATTCCATTTTTAGGAGGCGGTTTATGTCATCCACTTTAGCTTTAGAGAAGAAAGTAGCACTCATCACCGGCGGATCACGTGGAATTGGACGCGCCATTGCGATTGAATTAGCGGCTCGCGGTGCGGCGGTGGTGGTCAATTACAACAAGTCGCCGGAAGCCGCCAATGAGGTTGTGAAACAGATCCAGGCAACAGGCGGAAAAGCTGCCGCTTACCAGGCGGATGTTTCTGACATCAAACAAGCGGAAGCACTGGTTAAGTTTACCGTTGAAACATTTGGTGACTTAAGTATCCTGGTCAATAACGCCGGCATTACGCGCGACCAATTAATTATGATGATGCCCGAGACAGATTGGGATGTGGTCATCAACACCAACTTGAAGAGTTCTTTCAACTGCTCAAAGGCCGCAGTCAAACACATGATGCGTAAACGGTTCGGGCGTATCATCAACATGGCATCAGTGGCAGGGCAAATGGGAAATGCCGGGCAGACGAATTACTCCGCATCCAAAGCGGGACAGATCGGTTTCACCAAAGCCCTTGCGCGTGAGGTTGCGGCACGCAATATCACCGTCAACGCCATTGCGCCCGGATTTGTGGATACCGAAATCCTGGATGGTATGACGCCCGAAACTCTTGAAGCAGCATTAAAAATGGTTCCGCTGGCACGCAAAGGGAAACCCGAAGAAATCGCATTTGCCGCTGCTTTTCTCGTCTCAGACGAAGCCGCGTATATAACCGGTCAGGTCCTCGGTGTGGATGGCGGCATGGCTATGATGTAATAAGATTTTGGCCATTACAAGAAGGTGTTCATACCCATATTCCTGAAGCACCCTCATCATAATGACAGGAGAAAAACATGACAGAATTCACCCAAGGCAAAACCACTGTATCGCCTGATGTCTTAATGAATATTGCGCGCCTTTCGGCATTGAGCGTACCTGGTGTCAGCAGGCTGGCTCCCGTCTCTGGCGGTGTAAACCGTCTCTTCAAAAGGGGAACAGGCGATGGAGTCCGGATTGAAACAGAAGAGAATACAGTCTACGCAGATCTGCATCTTGTCCTTCAACAGGATGTGAACATCCGCGAAGTTAGCCGCAACGTCCAGAAAAATATTGCCCGCGCCATCCAGGAAATGGTAGGCATGGATGTTGGATATGTGAACATTCACATCGAAGACATTGATTTTAACGACAGCGAGGCGTGAAAGCATGAAACCCCGATCCAGGGCAAGATCCATCGCCCTGCAAGTACTTTACGAAACTGATATTGCCAGCAACCATCTTCCAGGCGACGTATTGAAAATACGTCTGGAGGATGTTCCGCTTTCAGATGACCTGGCTGAATTCGCCAGGAAAATCATCTTTGGTGTGCTGCCCCTCACGAAGGACCTCGACCAATTGATCGCCAAATACGCGCCCGAATGGCCCCTGGATCAAATTGCTGCAATTGACCGTAACATCCTCCGTATTGCCTTTTGGGAGTTTGCCGTTTACCGCGAAACCCCTGTCAAGGTTGCCATTAATGAAGCAGTGGAGCTGGCAAAACTGTACGGATCGGATTCCGCGCCGCGCTTTATCAATGGAGTTCTTGGCACGCTGGTGGATCATGAGCATGAGATCAATCAGATCATACAAAACAGAATTACACAAGAAAGCAAACTGGAATCATAAGAATGGATATATTTGGCATTGGCACATCAGAGATCCTTTTCATCATCATCATCGCGTTGATCGTCCTCGGCCCCAAAGATTTGCAAAAGTCGGGCAGGACCATCGGTAAATGGCTGCGCAGTGTTGTAACGTCTGACGGTTGGAAGATGTTTCAGCAGACATCACGCGAATTACGCACCCTGCCCAACCGGTTGATGCGGGATGCTAATGAAGAACTAAGCCAGGTTGGGAAAGAATTAAAGGATGTCACCAACCTGATCGGCAGCAAACCATATAATTCAAATACGCCGCCCAGCCCTCAACCTTCGCCGATCATCCCCACCCCTGCCGGCAATCATGTGGCGCCTGCCGCCGCAGAAACTAAAACAACAAGTGAAAGCGAAACAAAATTAGATGCGTAAATTCCTTTTAAGGCTCTGGTTCATAATTGCCTTCCCATTCCGTTTAATTTTCAAAATTATTAGTTTCCCATTTCGGGCGATGTATCTAAGGTTTCCAAAATTCTTCGATCGGATCTTTTATCCTTTTCGCCTTGTCTACAACATCTTTGCCTTCCCATTTCGGAAGGTCATTCAATTTCATAAATTCCTTAATACAGAACCCGAAGAGCATGCTTTGGGCGATGTTTTTGTTGAGCTTACACAAAACGCAAGTACGCGCGAGATGATGTGGGATCAAGTGGAGGCGCTGCGGATGCACCTGCTGCGCGCAGTGCTGTCAGTCATGCTTATGGTGGGAGTATCTTTTCTTTTCACACAAAAGATCATCGAATACCTATCCCAACCCATTGGTGGAATTACAGCACTGACCGCCATTGAAGTAACCGAGTCAATTGGTGTGTTTATGCGGGTGGCGCTATTCTCAGGTATAGCACTGGCAATCCCATACATTGCATTTGAAATGTGGTGGTTTGCCGCCCCCGGTCTAAGACCCAGTGAACGGAAGATGAGTCTGGCAGGAATTCCCCTGGCATCGATCTTCTTCCTGGGCGGTGCAGCGTTTACATTTTATCTAATGCTGCCCGCCGCTTTGCCCTTCCTAGAGAAATTCATGGGTATCAAAACAGAGTTGCGCCCAGAGTCGTACTTTTCCTTCATTCTGGGGCTAATGTTTTGGGTTGGGATCTCCTTTGAATTCCCATTGGTAATCTATGTCTTGTCAGCGGTAGGGTTGATTCAGCCGAAGGTGCTTGTCGAACAATGGCGCCTGGCTATTGTGATCATAGCTATTATCGCTGCAGCCGTCACACCGACGATCGACCCCATCAATCAGGGACTGGTAATGGCGCCAATGATTTTGCTCTACTTTGTGAGTATCGGGTTAAGTCAAATCGCCTCCGCCGGGCGAAAGCGGAATCAAATGGAAGCAAAGAAAAAAGCTGAAGCTGCAGAAACAGATTAAAGAAACGAGCTTTTCCGAGGAGAAAGAATGAATCTACAGTCAGCACCCCTCCGGAGTCTTATCGCTGTGGCAATTTCGCTTGTCCTGGCCGGACAGGCATGTACTCTTTCATTATTTGATAATTCATTACCTACCGGCACATCCACGCTGATACCGGAGGTGGTTATCCCGTCTTCAACGCCCCAAGTCATGGCACAAACTACTTTTATAACGACCATCCCCGAGCCGTTGCTGCCAACCGAATCCCTGGCAATCGCAATCATGGATGAAGTGACAGGGCTTTCACTGAACACAACGCAGTATCCAATGAGTGCGCGCAACACATTGACTTACGCTGTAACTTTACCGCTGCCGTATAACTCTGTGGTCAAGTATCGTTATGTGCGGCACGGTGCTTCACAGGTGCTTGAGGATACCAACCCCGGCTCGGCAATCCGGTACCGCATGTATTGGGTGGAAGGTCCTGCTGAAATACAGGACATGATCGCAGATTGGGGGGACAAATCTTATGCACGCCCCACCGGTGAGATTTTGGGACAGATCACAAATGTTGACACCGGTTCATCCCTGCCAAATCTTTTGGTCACTGCCGGCGGCATGCAATCCATCACCGATTCAAGCGGACGTTTTGAACTCGCCGGTTTACCCATTGGTACGCAAAATCTGGTGGTATACAGTATGGATGGCATGTATCAAACTTTTCAACAGGGCGCAGCTGTTGCCGATGGGCAAACAACTGTCGTTGACCTTCGTGTAAAACCACTGAAGTTGATAAATATTACGTTTTTGGTCAAAGTCCCCGATACAACGGTGCCCGGTGTGCCTGTGCGGATCGCTGGGAATATTTTGCAGTTGGGGAATACCTTCGCGGATCTACAAGGCGGCATCAGTTCAAGCACAGAACGCATGCCGATCATGAACCTTCAGCCCGATGGAAGTTATGCCATCACCCTGGCCCTACCCGCCGGAGCCGACATTCAATATAAATATACATTGGGCGATGGCTACTGGAATGCTGAGCATAAACTCGATGGGACTTGGAATCAACGTGAGTTGATCGTGCCCGACCAGGATTTCACGATCCAGGATTCGGTTATGTCATGGTCGGCCGGTGATTCGCCCATCCTATTTGAAGTTAGTGTTCCCTCGGTCACACCTCCCGGCGATATTATCTATATTCAGTTCAATACGTTTAGCTGGATGGAACCCATCCCCATGTGGCCGCTTGGCAACAATCGCTGGGCGTATAAGCTTTACAGTCCTCTCAATATTCTTGGCTCTTTCTCTTACCGTTATTGCCGCAATGGCCAATGTGGAAGCGCGGATGATGTTGAAACTGCTGGCACAGCCCCAACAGGCCGGAAGGCAACCACGAGTGTCATTGGGCAGGATATTCAGGACTCGGTCACAGCCTGGAAATGGTTTGAGAACCCGGAATCCGTTCCCTTGGTTGGAGCAGACATTACACCGCGTGCCAGCGGCTTTATTTCTGGCATTGAGTTCCAACCCGCTTTCCGGCCAAACTGGTCATATTATGCTCCCCAAGCATTGACCAATACGCAAGCAATTGGAGCAAATACCGTAGTCCTCACCCCAAGCTGGACTTATACCACCACCTCTCCCCTTGGGTTTTCTCCCGTGCCCGGGCAGGATCCCCTTTGGATTGATTCTGCGATCATGGTCTCACAAGCCCGTTCATTGGGGCTCAATGTCGCACTCTTTCCAACGCCCCATTTCCCCGCTTCTACAGATCCCTCATCCAATCCGCCAAGTTCCGGTTTTTGGTTAAATGCGCCCCGCGATGCACAGTGGTGGCAGACATGGTTTACTCACTACCGTGCTTTTGCCATCAATTATGCCGATCTTGCAGCCCAGACCGGGGCCCAGACGCTTATCCTTGGGGGAGACTGGGTTGCTCCAGCCATGCCAGATGGGAAGCTGCCCGATGGCAATCCTTCCAACGTACCCGCAGATGGCGAAACACAATGGAAAACGATCATTTCTGAGGTACGCCAGCATTTCAAGGGTCAGGTCTTATGGGCATTGCCCTACACCAAATCTGCACTTAATGCGCCTCTACCCTTGCTGCAAGACGTGGATGGTATTTACCTGCTTTGGTCGGTTTCACTTTCCACAAATCCAAGTGCAACCAAAACGGATTTTTTCAACGAGGCCGGAAGCCTGATGGATAACGAAGTATCGCCGCTTGTGTCCCTAGTGAAGAAACCGCTAACCCTTGCTGTTGCATATCCATCTGCAGCAGGAGCTGCGGACGAGTGTATCCCAAATGGGCAAGGCGGCTGTTTGGATTGGAGCGCTTTAAGCAGACCCAATCCGGATATCAGCTCGGTCGGTTTAAACCTCCAAACTCAGGCGGATATCTACGAAGCCCTCCTCACCGCAGTGAACACGCGCCCATGGATCACCGGATTTGTCAGCCGTGGATACTATCTACCTGTCGCATTACAGGATAAATCAACATCCATCCACAACAAACCCGTCGCGGATATTTTATGGTACTGGTATCCAAGATTGTTGGGAAACATAAAATAAACCTGGAAATTCATAAATTTCACACTTGAATCATCAACCCAACCCCGAAGGCGGCATTTGAATAAAGACCACCTTCGGGATCAATTATTTACCCAGCGCCATGCCTGTTTTCCCGCTTTAGAGTTGCTGTTTCCATTTCACCATCTTATCGGAGATCTTTTCGGTGGCAGCCTGAATTATCATCCTGTTTCGCTGAAAAACCGGTCAGGCAACTGAGATCCGGCATTGGGAACATATTTTCACACCTGCGTTGTAAAGGCGGGATATAATTGGCGGGATGAATTGTATAAGGCCAATTTCGAGTAATCAGCAAATTTTGTGAAATAATATTAGGATCCAAAAATAAATGACCGATCAAATTTATGTCATAGGACACGTCAACCCCGATACAGATTCAATTGCCGCGGCGATGGGCTATGCCTGGCTTTTGCGTGAACGCGACGGAGCCAACACCGTCGCCGCACGCGCGGGCGCGATCAACCAACAAACACAGTATGTCTTAAAAACAATGGGGCTGGAAGCTCCAATCCTGCTGACCGATGCTTCACCGCGGTTTGATTCAGTAACACGTCGTCTTGATACCATACGCCCTGATTCCCAGCTTGGCCTTGCATGGACGCTTGCAAGTAAAACAGGCGGAGTTGCCCCTGTAGTTTGCGAAGACGGCAAACCGTTCGGGATCATTAATGGAATGAGCATGTTTAAATATTTTACCGACACGCTTGGTCCGCGACCCGGGGATGCAACCGTGCGCGAAATGATGAGTGCGCCATGCAAGGATGCCGCAGATGTTACGGTTCCCCAATACCCTGCAAGTGCTCACATCCGTGATTCACTTAATAAGATCCTGCGTGATGAATTCAATGAACGCTGGGTGGTTGACGAAAATGGCGTTTATGTCGGGATCGCAAACCAACGAGATATTCTCAGCCCACCACGATTGAAGATCATCCTTGTAGACCACAATGAATCCCGCCAGGCAATTGCAGCGCTTGAAGAAGCTGAACTGATCGAAATATTGGACCATCACCGCCTCGGCAACCCGTACACCCATCAACCCATACGCTTTACGGTGGATACAGTCGGATCAACCTCCACACTGGTGTCAGAACAAACCGCCGAAGCTGGCCTCTCCATGCCGCCAACACTGGCGGGAATTTTACTCGCCGGACTGCTGGCCGATACCCTCATTCTCACATCTCCCACCACAACTTCGCGCGACAAAACCGCCGCTGAGCGGTTATCCCGTTGGGCCTTTGTAGGTGGAAGTCCACTTAAAGGCAACACTGTCGAGATTTTTGGTAAAGCCATACTCAATGCGGGCGCAGGAATTTCCCATCGTGACGCGAAGGATGTAGTCAGCACAGACATCAAACCCTTTGACGGCGGGGGATATAAATTTGCAGTCGCCCAAGCCGAGGTTACTGATTTGCTCCAGCTCACCGACCACCTTGAGCCTCTCGAGGACGCGTTGAATGACTTGCGCGACAAACGCGGCCTCGACTTCGCCATGCTGCTTATCACAGATGTGGTACGCGGCACGAGCCGTCTGGTCATCACCTCAAATCCTCCTTCCATCCTTGGTGATCTTCCCTATCCGCCGCTTCCCGACGGCACCCGGGACGCCAAGGGTGTGGTTTCAAGGAAAAAACAATTATTACCTGCCGTGCTGGGCCTTCTCGAAAGATAAAGCAGTAAGATTTCCACAAGCCAGGCTCTCTAAACAAGACTTATCAGGATGCCGCACTGAGGGGGGCGGCATCCCTACCGACTTCCCCACGGATCGCATATTTATGCTTTCCTGCGGCACCTAACTTATTTGGTAACTGCTCACGACTTTTTTAGGAAGACGGTGTTGTAATCGATATGATACCAGAGACAGTCAAGAGGTCAACAGCTGAACTAACGCGGGAAGAACTAATCGCGTTGGTCAATGAGTTGACGAACAGAGTTCGTGAATTGGAAGAGAAGTTGCGTTTGAAAGATACTGTTGGCTAACTGGGTAGTAGGCAGCGTTAAGCCAACGAGTGTGTCGTTTTTTTATTTGGTTTCTGGGTTTGTAACCCGATCGACAGCGGAATGATGCATCGGTTGGCGACTTTCTTGGTTGCTTGATAAGCGATTTACCGTGCTACGGCTAATCCTAATCCGGTGTGTCGCTGCTGCGGGCGGAGTCCAGCCATCCAGCGTGTCGTCCGACGGATATTGACGGCGACGCTCACAAACAGCACTCGCAGGTTGTTCTTTGCGCGCTTGGTGTAACGGTTGACGCGTATACCCAGACCACGCACCAAAGCCGACAGACAGCCTTCGACCCCGCCGCGGTGCAGACGATACTCGGCTTTGAAGGTTTCCGTCTGTTGACGCAGGCGAGCAGTCTCAAGTTCGGCATAATACGCTCCTAAGGTGAGGGAGCGTCCGCCTTGTCCGGTACAACAACGAGCTCGTAGCAGACATTCAGCGCAGGTGTCCGTTGCAAACTTGAAATGCCAACTCCCGTCGGCTAGATGCCGACCGGCTGTCTGCTGACATCCTGGACAGTGGGCTATGCCCTGTTCCAGATCCAATTCGAACTGCGCGAGCGTGATCCCGTCTACCAAACGCGACTGAGGCGAATGCGCAGCCGCAGCCGGACCCACCAAGTCTTCGCCGCACTCCTGGCTCGTCGCCAGGGTTTGACCACTGACATAACCTGCATCCACAAAGCGGCTCGCCGGAGCCACATCACTTTCGGCTTGCCGCTGTTGTATCTCACCCAAAGCCATTTGATCACTCTCCACGCTGCTCGTCAGCGCGATGTCGGTTATCAAATGTGGAAACCCCTCGTCGTCTGTCTCGGTGACTTGCAGTTTGTCCCCGATCCATTCCTGATCGCGCTTCTTACTCCAGCGCGCTTCCGGGTCATGAGGACTCTGGATGCGCGTTTCTCCGTCATACGCTCCCGGTGTTTGAAAAACAACGGTCTGATCTCGTACTTCGTACTGTTGTGCCCAGACCGTACGCAAGACCTTGACTTCCGGTAGTTCGCTTAACCCTTTTGGCGTGCTCGCCGCGTCCAAGCGATCCAACAGCCACTGCCCATCCTGCCCAGTTCCATCCTGCAACAGAGCCAGTTCTTTCTTGCTCAGCCGTTCCGCCACGCAACGTTTCCCGTACAACTCTTCCCAGGTCGGCGGTAGCGTTGCGCGTGTCCAATCCACTTCTACCGCCAGTAATGCTTCTAGCGCCAAGCGCAACGTCTCTACCACCAACTCGATACGGTTCAACGTCCGCACACGGGTCAACACCGCCAGACTATCTGTCCGCTGCCGTCCGCGCGCCTTGAGCATCCCAAGACCTTTGAGTTGATCCAGCGCGGTTTCAAATACCCGCCGTTCCGCTTTATGTTCCACCAAGCGCGCTCGATATTCACTCAGTACACTGAAATTGAACCCAGCGTAATCCACTGTTTGATGTAATGCATATTTCCAATCTAAGCGCACTCGCATCGCTTCGGCTGCCTGACGATCCGACAGATCTTCCAGGTATTGGAAAATGGTCACAAACGCCAAATCCACCGGTGACAAGGCCGGTTGCCCTTCGGACGGGTACAAGTCAGCAAAATCCGTTTCCCGGCACTCAGCATACATTCGATCTCCAACCAAACGGTATGGACTATCAGCAGCCAAAAGAATGTTCCCCAGACGCTGCATCTTGATCGGCATGATTCGCGGCACGTGCGGCTTCAAACACATTGCAACCTCCACGGTCTTGGTTTCAACCACCTCTATTATCCACCATTTGTCTGTCCCCAGTTCGCCAACAGTATCTTATCAATAGGCATTTGAATGGAAGAGGATGTTTTGATTCCCTTAGCGGGGATAACGAAATAACGTTTGGTCTGGTATAGTAATAGTATGACAACCATAAACCACTTTGAACTGATGAAAAAAGAGTTGAATGAAAAGCAATGGCGACATCTTCTGGCTTCGGAAGCAAAGCGGATAGGATATGGTGGTATGCGGCAGGTGGAAGAATCTTCGGGAGCATGTTGGCAAACGATTAAGCGGGGAATAGAAGAGATCGAAGCGGGAGAGTTGTATCAGCCAGGGGAACGCGTGCGAAAAGAAGGGGGCGGCAGGAAAAAACTTGAGGCGCACTATCCTGGGATGGAGGCAGCGGTGGAACGAATCGCCGATCCGAAAGGGGATCCAGAAAGTCCGTTGCGCTGGACATCCCACTCGATGGAGCATATTGCCGAACAGGTCGAGTCAGCAGGTTATCCGATCTCGGCGATGGGGGTGTATCGGATTTTGAAAGCCCAAGGGTTTGCGTTGAAAGCGAACAAGAAAGAAGTGGAAGGCAAGAGCAATCATCCTGATCGAAATGCTCAGTTCGAGCACATTGCTGAGCAGATGAAGCAGATCGAGAAAATAGGAGCTCCCATTCTGTCGGTAGATGCCAAAAAGGCGGAGTTGATTGGGAATTACAAGAACAATGGGCGGGAATGGCAACCCAAAGGTGATGTAGAACGGGTCAATGTGCATGACTTTGGAGAAAAGGACAAAAACGGACGACGGATCAAGGCAATTCCTTATGGGGTCTACAATAAGTTGAAGAAGCAAGGCTTTGTCAGTGTTGGCATTGACCATAACACCGCTGCTTTTGCGGTGGCATCCATCCGCCAGTATTGGGAGCAGTATGGCAAAGCAGATTACTTTGCCATCAACGAGATACTTCTGCTGGCAGATGGCGGCGGGAGTAACGCTGCCAACAGTCGACTCTGGAAAGTCTCCCTGCAACAATTCGCCAATGAAAGTGGGCTGAGCGTACACGTCTGTCACTATCCACCAGGAACTTCCAAATGGAATTCTATCGAACATCAGCTCTTCTCATTTATCTCGATCAATTGGCGCGCCAAGCCATTGGTCTGCTATGAATTCATGCTGGAACTCATCCGACATACCACGACGAAAACTGGACTGACTATAAATGCTATCTTGGATCAAAATCTATATCCTACCGGCATCAAGATATCCGACGAAGAAATGAATCAACTCAATATTGAACGAGACGATTTTCATCCCGAATGGAACTACATCATCCGACCACAACTGAAATAATTAAGGTTATTTTGTTATGCCAACTTAGTGTGACGGTACAAAAACGAACAGATACCGTGGCTTGACGCGCTTTGCGTT